>CALMWM010000127.1 GCA_937873435.1 uncultured Gallionellaceae bacterium | reverse complement strand
TGTGGAACGCTGCGCTATACAATAGAAACATGATTAAGACTTTCCGGCATAAGGGGCTACAAGCCTTTTTCGAGACGAGCAGCAAGGCGGGCATACAGCCGCACCATGCGCCAAAACTCAAGCGGCAATTGGCGCGCCTTGATGATGCGAAGAACCACGACTACATGAACATGCCGGGCTGGGATATGCACGGGCTTTCAGGCGACCTTGCCGGGCATTATTCGGTGAGCGTTAATGGCAACTGGCGCATGACATTTACTTTTGATGGTGAAGATGCCGTGTTGGTTGATTATCAGGATTACCACTAGGAGAAAATAACCATGAGCAGAATGCACAACCCGCCGCACCCCGGCGCAACCTTGAGAGAGGACGTGTTACCCGCGCTTGGGCTGACCGTGACCGATGCCGCAAAACAACTGGGCGTTACCCGCGCCGCCTTGTCCCGCGTACTGAATGAGCGTGCCGCAATCTCCCCGGAAATGGCGCTACGCCTTGAGGGGTGGTTAGGCTTGGAGAACGGTGGCCATGCTGATGCGTGGATTGCCCAACAAGCGGAATATGACCTGTGGCAAGTGCGCAAAGCAGGTATGCCGAAAGTGCAACGCGCACAACTGATGGCCGCCTGACCGCTCAAGCGCCAGACTATCCCGACGGGGAGAAAAGCGGAAACCTTCACCGCCTGTCTGGTGCGGCTATTTTGAAGGGCGCAAAAGGGGCGCACATGGCATTGAAATTTGATGGGGCATTAAACAAGCACAGGGAGCCGCGCATCATTGGCCTATTGATGAGCGAGGGCGACATTCAAGAAAATTCGGCAAAGTGGGCAGAGGAAGATAAGCAAAATCTTTTTGCGCTTTGCGAATACTTCGGTATTTCTGAGGGGCCAGACCAGTTTTATTTTCTTGCTTTGGCATTGGCTCGGGAAGTAGTGCCTTGCTTTCAAGCTAAAACCAAGGAAGGACGCCCGCGCAAATGGGACGATTATTCACGTGGCGTATTGGCAGTTGAAATCGAGCGAATTACCAGTACGGGAATGAGTCTTAATGACGCCACGAAAGAGATTGCAACACGCCCCCCTTGGAAATCATTTCTTGAAAAATGGGACGACGATAAAAGTTTGGGAGCCGACCCTGCCGAAGCACTCAAGACCGCCTACAAATCAGCCAAAAAAAGTTACTTCTTATCTGTGGCGCGTGACGCATTTAAATTTCATGAAATGTCAGGAACTATTCGCGAGTGGGAATCTCTTGTCCTATCACTGAAAGGAAATAACTAGCCGCGAGTTTTCTCCTTGTTTTGATGAAGCCTTCTCAACGAAGAAGAGGGCTTTAGAATGCAAACCGCCGCAAATCAGAACTTTACCCCACTGGCACAGGAAACACGTTCAGCAATTCCTACCGATGCCGCCGCGCATCACCTTAACCGAAAAGACCAAACACTTAGGGCGTGGGCATGTCTTGAGAATGGCCCTATCCGCCCGATTCGCATAAATGGCCGCCTGGCTTGGCCGGTTGCCGAAATCCGCAAGCTGTTGGACGGGGTTGCAAAATGAGTGCGCCCGCTGGAGGCCGTGGGGACGGTGCGGGCGCTGGTGGCAAGCAAATGTCTTTCTTGCCTGAGCCGGATTTTAACCCAGTTTGGCCGAACCCGAACACTTTACCGGGACGCTGCCTGAGTTTGATGCTAATGGGAAAATCATTCGACCATCCCGAGTTTGAAGCGATAACCGGAAGCTGGAGATTAGCCGCCGTTGTGTTCGTTCTGAAAGGGCTAGGCTGGCCGGTGGAATCGTTCGAGATACCCGCACCATCGCCCGAATGTTCGACACGCGCTATCAGCCGTTATTTCCTGACGCCGGAAACGATACAGGCAGTTTTCGGAGGTGGCGCAAATGGCGGATGAAATCGAACGCGCCGCAAGCGCCCTATTTCACATTGACGCGGGATGCCCACGCGAAGAATGGATAAAGGCGGGCATGGCTGCAAAAGCTGCCGGACTGGGCTTTGAAGACTTCCACAACTGGAGCGCATCCGCTGGAAATTATGCGAGTGAAAGCGAGTGCCGCGCCGTCTGGAAATCGTTTGATGAATCCGGTGGGGTGACGCCTGCAACGCTGTTTGGCATGGCATTCGCCCAAGGTTGGCAAGACACGAGCAAAACGCGCACCAAGGCGAGCAGCACGCCACGCACTGCCCCATCTATCGCCAAGCCCACGACAACCCAGCCAAAGGCCGTTAAATCGCCCCAAGGAATGAACCCGGTGGAAGTATGGGGGCGCTGTGTTCCTGCTGATGCTGCCGATGGTTATATCTTCAAGAAGCGAGGAAAACCGGACGGGTTAAAGGTTTACCCGGCCAGTGCGCCGCCGCTGGTAATCCGTGGGCAGAACGTAGCCGGTTATCTGGCTGTTCCATGCTGGGACGGTGCCGACCTGCAAACTATCCAATTTATCCCGCCTGCTGGTGGCGACAAGCTGAATTTGCCGGGCGCTTCGTTCAATGATGGATTTTTCGTGGTGGGCAAAATATGAGTGCCGACCTGATTTATATCTGCGAGGGAGTCGGCCAAGGGTTTGCTATCGAGAAAGCAACGGGTGCCGCCGCCGTGGTTTGTTTTGGTGCTGGCCGCATAGCACGGGTTGCCGGTGTGTTGCGCGCAAAATATCCCAATGCCAAGCTGGTGATATGCCCCGACCGAGGCAAGGAAGCAGATGCCGCCAAGATTGCCGCCGCCGTCAATGGTGCGTGGATTGAGATGCCCGCCGACAAGCCCGGCAACTATGACGCCAACGACTTTGCCGCCGAGTTTGGAAGCGAAGCCCTGGTCGCCCTGCTGGAGCGCCCACAAGCCCCGCCAATGCGTTTTAACCTGCTGACCGATGCAGACCTGTGCAAGCTGTCGCCGTTGGCGTGGCGCATCAAGGGTGTGCTTCCTGCTACTGGGCTGGGTGCCGTGTTCGGTGCCAGCGGTTCCGGCAAATCGTTTCTGGTGCTGGACGCGCTGCAATCATTGGCCGCTGGTGCCGACTGGTTCGGCCATAAGGTGAAAGCTTGCCCGGTGGTTTATTGCGCGCTGGAGGGGGAAGGCGGGATTGCTGGCCGGGTGAAAGCCTACCGCATCCGCCACGGCGCTACCGCCGAGAATATCCGCTATCTGGTGCAACCTTTCAGCCTGTTGGATGGCGTGAATATTCACGACCTGGCAAAGGCAATCAAGGCTGCTGATGCTGGCGCGGGGGTTGTGGTGCTCGACACCCTGAACCGTGCCGCTCCAGGTGCCGACGAGAACGACAGCAAGAGCATGGGGCAAATCATCGCCGCCGCCAAGGAACTGCAAACGCTGGTGGGTGGGCTGGTGCTGCTGGTTCACCACACCGGCAAGGATGCCAGCAAGGGGCTACGCGGGCATTCCAGCCTTCACGCCGCGCTTGATGCTGCCATCGAGGTGCGACGTGATGGCGACCGGCGGGAATGGTTGATTGCCAAATCCAAGGACGGCGAGGACGGCGCGGCGCACCCGTTCAAATTGGACGTGGTGGAACTTGGTACAGACGAGGACGGCGAGCCGGTTACATTGTGCGTGGTGCGCCCCGTGGCGGAAGTGGCCGACAGCATCCGCCGCGCCCTGCCACCCAAAAACGGGAATCAGCGGGTAGTTTGGGACGCGCTGGGCGAGATATTCCGCAAGGCTGGAAATGCTCGACCGGACGGCGCACCCGACACCCTGCCCCAAGGTAGGCCGTGCCTGACGCTGGAGGACGCCATAGAGCAGACCCGCGCCCGCCTGGTGTGTGACCCCAAGCGCCAGACAGAACGCACGCAAGCCGCTATCCGTGGGCTGGTTGAGCGTGGCTTGCTCCAGCATGAAGCGGGGTTTTTATGGTGCAAATAGCCATCAAGTATTTTCCCGTTTCGTTCCCGCCCTCTTATAGGGGGCGCGGGAATCGCGGGAAACTCCCACCGGTTCCCGTTTCGGGATGTTTCGGGAATCGCGGGAAAGGGGGAAGCCATGCTGGATTTGCTGGGTGATGCCCTTCCCTTGGAGCGAAAGAACGAACGACCCGAAGCCGCCGCGCTGGTGGAAGTCTTGAAGGCGCTGGAAACGCACAACGCCGTGGCCTGGGTGCATCGCATGAACTCGGGAGCCTTTCGCATCGGCAAGCGGTTCGTGCGCTTTGGTTGGCCGGGATGCCCTGACCTGCTGGGGCAATTGAAAGATGGCCGCCTGCAGGGTGTGGAAGTGAAAGCGCCGAAGGGAAAGCTGCGACCCGAGCAAACCGTTTTCCTTGAGCGCATCCGCCTTGCTGGTGGCGTGGCGTTCATGGCGAGAGATTGCCGGGATGTTTTCCGGGAACTTGAAATGGAAAGCGAAAAATGAGAAACACCGCGAAAGAGAATTCGCCCGCAACCATTGACGGGGCGAGCTTGGACGTTCTACCTACCCCCCCAACAATCCACCTAAAGACCGCCGATGACGTGCGCCTGGAAATGGCGAAGGTTTACCGGGATATGCGGCAAGGCCGTATCGACATGGCGGACGGCACAAAGCTGGCCTATGTGCTCGGCCAGCTAAACCGGGCGATTGAAACCGGCATTGTAGAAGCACGAATGGAAGCACTCGAACGAACCATTAACGCGAGGAAAATATAATCATGAAACAAGACCCAATTTCCAAACTGTACGCCAGCCTAACCAGTAAGGAACAGGCGGCGCTATCCTTCGATTATCTGATGAAAGGTGATGAGTTGGAGCAAAGCCGGATAGCATCCGCAATGCCCATGCAGCACTTCACGGGTTTTCCGCTGGAATATCGGCAAACGCTTGATGGCATGGGCATGGTGGCGATGTTGTACGCAATTGAGCATTGGCGAAATGTGGCGATGGTAAATATTTACCTCGCCGGAGCCGTTGCGAAGTCGGCAAATGCCATTGCAGCAACACGATTCCTGGGCGATGAAGCCGCATTGCAATGCGCTGAATATCAGGAATGGAGAGCGACTGTAGACGCGCTGGAAAACCATGAAACCATGCTGCACAGCATCGAAGCGGCCATTGATGAGTTATGCGCTGAACACGCTATCAGCCCGGCAGCGATACGAAAGATGGCTGGCACACGGGTTTATGCCCCCATACAGCCAGACTTAAAGGCGGACGCGGACGCCGTTGCAGAATTGCGCGGGTGCTGGGCTAGGGCATTGGCACCATATCCGCCTGCACCGACCGGGGCTTTACCGGGAACTTGGTTGAGGGGGTAAGTGACATGCTGACCGCGAAACAGGAAAAGTTCTGCCTTGCCTATGTGCAAACAGGGAACGCCAGTGAAGCCTATAGGCAGACATACAGCGCATCACGCATGAAGGACACCAGCATTTACGTGAACGCCTCCAAGCTGATGGCTGACGCTAAGGTTACGCAAAGGATAGCCGAGTTGCGCAAGGGCGTTTCCGACCGCGTAGAGACTGACCGCGCTTTTGTGATTGGGCAGCTTGTCGAGAACGTGAGGATGGCGAAGCAGGCCGTCCCGGTGCTGGACAACGAGGGCAACCCGACCGGCGAATACCGGCAGAACCTCAACGCCGCAAACCGTGCGCTGGCATTGATAGGCAAGGAACTGGGCATGTTTGTCGAACGAAAGGAAATCCGCACCGGCCTTCTGGACGGATTGAGCCATGACGAACTCAAGGCGCTGGAGCAGGCTTTGTTACACTGAACCACTAGCCAGCGGCACCCCCGACTACCCGGCCACAGCGCCGGGTTTTTCTTTGGTGGGATTGATTCGCGTTGAGCAAAAACACTTACAAAGTTCTTACATGAAAGCCAGAAAACAAAAAGGCCACTCCGAAGAATGGCCTAAGTGCTTGTTTTTATGGTGGGCTGTGACAGATTCGAACTGTCGACCTACGGATTAAGAGTTTTCACTGTTAAACGCAGTGTATTTATAAATCAGTAACTTGCAATGCTTGCCAAAGCAAAAACAATCTCAGTTTGTACTCGCACAAGGGCTGTCCAACCTCTCTATGGCACAAATACGGCACAGTGTTTCGATCATACTAGCCGCAGTCTGGCGTAGCCAGTCTGCAACGAATTCAGTCCTGTAAGGTCTGAGGATGTTAGTGGTTGAAATCGATAGCTCCTGCGCTTACCGTATCTTCGCCGAACCACTTTCCTAGCGTCTTTAACGCTAGCACGCTCAGTTCTTGCGTAAAGAGCAATGCGAGTCGGCGCTTCGGTCTCGAACACGCAACATAAAAGAGATTTCTGTTCCTCTCATAAGCATCCTGACGATTCGGGGGAACATTTAATGGATCATGGGCTAGTTCAAGCATTTCATTAAAGTTGTATTGATTCCAGCCTCGTCCGACAACAACAATGACATTTTCGAACTCCGCACCTTTGACACCATGCTTTGTCTCAAACGGTGAATAACCAGACAGGTAGGCTGTAAGGCTGATGATTTCTTTGTACGGTACCGCCCGCAATTTTTCGAGTTCTAAGAGGGCGCGGGGCATTTCTTCTCCCGCATTTTTGTCAAAGCTCTCCAAATTCTTAAGCCGCTTCTCAAGAGCATCAGGCAACCTCGGGCGTCGCGTTTGACGCAGATGATCAACGACCTGCCCAACCGTTCCCTGCGCTCTAAGTTTTAGAAGTTCGTCCATCGCGCTTGCCCACTTAACTTTGTCTTCTTTGGCTTGAATTGCTGGAATACTTCCACCCAATGCCGCGAACATACGGCCAAATTTGCGTTCGTAATAAGCGGTACATGCTGGTTCAAGTTTTTCGGCAAAGTAAGCAATGAATTCATCCTCTTTTTTCGCGAATGCCTCGTTGTACTGAAACACGCTTGGCAAGCTCGCATAACCCTGCTCGCTCGCTAGAACACGGTGCGTCAGCATCAAAATCTTTGTGCTCTTTGCGGATAAGTCCCATCCATCATTTTTGAGTCGATCTTGAACATCTTCAAGAACTGAGTGCGAGACTTCGCTCGGTAAATCCCCCTTCCAATGCGCGCTTGTTTGGCGTGCACCAGTCCAATTGTTGGTGTGAAAAATTTTTATTCTGCCAATTTCCTCTGGGTTTTCCACCATCTGCGGTAGGTCAGGTCTCATCCTGTTCAAACAATCCACTATCGCAGGAACAGAGCGGAAGTTTGCTTTTTTGCCAATAAGCGTAAGCGCCGGATGGTCGATTCGCCCGCATCCATTCCCATAAATTTTTTGCCAATGATCCCCGAAAAATCCAAACTGTGGAGCGTTCGGCTGGCCTAGAAATTTGGCCTTGATCGCTTCGATCCAGTTGGTATCCGTATCCTGGTATTCGTCTATGAGAATGACCGGATATTTGTCGGTGACAATGTGCCTGAATTTATCGTATTCCATCAGCAAGATCGTGAGCGGCAAGACATCGTCATGATGGATTGAGACCCGGTCGTCTTTTATGGATCTGAAACCGAGGCTGTACTCTACAGTTCGCTCTCCAATAGGGCCGACTTCCTTGAATTTTTCCAGCCAGTGCGCCATCGTTGGCAGAATGGCGCGTAATTGCTTTTGAAAACCACCGATGAGTGACCAGCAAAAAGCGTGTGTTGTGTCGCAGTAGATCAGGGGATTGCGATCCGTTCGCGCCTCGATTTCGCCCTTGGCAACGTTTGTAAAGGTAATGCAGGCAATCTTCTGATGATTTCTGGGCAACTTGAATTCGTCTCTTGCTATCAGGAAGCGAAGAGCTTTGACAAGCGAGTACGTTTTTCCAGCACCTGCGCCTGCTTCCAGCAAGAAGCTACGTTTGTCCTTCAGACACTCATACACAGCGGCAAGAGCTTGTTCACTTGCTAACTCTGCTGGGTTATTGTTTTTGTCGCTCATGCTACAGCTACGCCAGTATCGATGGGCGGCATGTCCGCTGCAGCCAGCCATTTGACACCGTCCACTATGTAACCGGGCGGCTCCCAATCCGTATCTTCAATAGCATACTTTAGGGCAAACCACGATTTTTTTACTTCGTCAGCAAGATTTCTCGCGCTTAACTCCTTATCGGCAGGAGTGGCGCCGGACACGCCAAACTTTTCTTCGTTAGTGAGCATAAAGGCATCTTCGAATGTCCTTCCGCACGGCCCCTCAGTAGCATCAGGACGCTGAAAAGCTATTCGCATCCTATTCTTTACTTTTTCCT
>CALMWM010000126.1 GCA_937873435.1 uncultured Gallionellaceae bacterium | reverse complement strand
AAGCGTTGCGGGTCTGCGTTGCACAACAGGTTGGTCAGCCACAAGGTCAGGCAATCGACCAGCAGGCAGCGCTCCGGCGCGGCATGGGCGCGCATTGCAGTCGCCAGCGCCAGCGGTTCCTCGACCAGCGTCCAGGCGGCGGGACGACGACGCTGGTGGTGCAGGATGCGGCTACGCATTTCCTCGTCGTCGCCCGTCGCGGTGGCGATCAGGGTCACCGCCAAGCCGCTCGCCAGCGCGCGTTCCTCCGCCATCCGGCTCTTGCCGGAACGCACGCCGCCAAGGATCAGTTCTTTCATGCTTATGCCTTCCATTTTCGTGTGGTTTTTCTCCCTTCTCCCGTGGACGGGAGAAGGGCCGGGGATGAGGGAGTTTGCGCCATGGCAAGCGTTGCCGAAGCGCAAAGTCCCTCACCCCACCCCCTCTCCCGCCTGCGGGAGAGGGGCTTGTAAAGGTTCAAACCGTTGTGGAAATGGTTGGGTATCACTGTGTTCGGCCCAAGCTACATTAATCCCAGCAACGCCAGAATCCGCGCCATGTCGAGATGCGCGTCGATTGCGTCGGCCAGCCGCTCGATACCGGCCTCGCGCAGCGCATGGTAATCAGCGGTGACCGGCGCGGCCAGCCCGGCCCAGCGCAGCAGCGCGTCGCAGGCGGGGGCGGACTCGAACAGGCCGTGCAAATAGGTGCCGATGACCTGGCCGTCGGCGGAAATCGCGCCGTCGCTGCGCCCGTCCAGTTGCGCGGCGGGTGCGGCGAGCGCCGCGCCGCTGGTGACGCCGGCGTGGATCTCGTAGCCGGCGACCGGGGCGTTTTCCAGCGCCAGCGTGCCGGCTACGTTGCGCAACTGCTTTTCCGGCTCCAGCACAGTCGTCAGATCGAGCAACCCCAAGCCCGGCAGACTTCCCGGCGCGCCTTCCAGCCCGTGCGGGTCGCTGATTTCGCGGCCCAGCATCTGGTAGCCGCCGCAGATGCCCAGCAGCTTGCCGCCGTAGCGCAGATGGCGCTGCAAATAGGCTTCCCAGCCTTGGCCGCGCAGCCAGGCGAGGTCGGCGCGCACGCTCTTGGAACCGGGCAGGATCACCAGATCGGCCGGCGGCGGCGCTTCGTCGGGGGCGATGTAGCGGAAATCCACTTGCGGGTGCAGGCGCAGCGGGTCGAAATCGGTGTGGTTGCTGATGCGCGGCAGCGCCGGGACGATCACCCGCAAGGCGTCCGCCTGTTGCGGCTTTTCGCCCTGGGTCAGCGCATCCTCGGCCTCCAGGTGCAGGCCGTGGAGGTAGGGCAACACCCCCAGCACCGGCTTGCCGGTTTCCTTTTCCAGCCAGTCCAGACCCGGTTGCAGCAAGGCCAGGTCGCCGCGAAAGCGGTTGATCACGAAGCCCGCCACCCGCGCCTGTTCGCTTTGCGAGAGCAGCGCCAGGGTGCCGACCAGGTGGGCGAACACGCCGCCCCGGTCGATGTCCGCGACGATCAGCACCGGGCAGTCCACGCTTTCCGCAAAGCCCATGTTGGCAATGTCGCCCTCGCGCAGGTTGATCTCGGCGGGCGAACCGGCTCCCTCGACAATGACTGCCTGGTATTGCCCGGCCAGCCGCCCGTAGGATTCCAGCACCGCGCGGCGGGCGACGGGCTTGTAGCCGTGATAGGCGACGGCTTCCATGTTGCTGAGCGCGCGCCCCTGGATGATCACCTGCGCGCCCTGGTCGCTGTTGGGCTTGAGCAGCACCGGGTTCATGTCGCTGTGCGGCGCGAGCCGGCAGGCCTGCGCCTGCACTGCCTGGGCGCGCCCGATTTCGCCGCCGTCGCTGGTCACCGCGCTGTTGAGCGCCATGTTCTGCGGCTTGAACGGCGCGACCCGCACGCCGCGGCGCAGCAGGCAACGGCACAGGCCGGCGGTCAAGGCGCTCTTTCCGGCGTCGGAGGTGGTGCCCTGGATCATCAGGGTGGCTGCGGTCATTTCAGGTACTCCAGTAATGCAGCGTCTAGCCGCTGCCACTCCACGCGCTGACCCGGCAGGCCGAAACGCAGGCTGGACGGCGTGTCGAAATAGCGTGTCAGGATACCGCGCCGTGCCAGGAAAACGTGGAGTTCGGCGGCAGCGGGTGTGGTAATCCACTGGAACAAGGGCGTGCCGCTGGCGGGCGGCAGCTTATGCCGGGCAAGCAAGGCCGCCAGCCGCGCCGTGTCCTTGAGCAAGCGGGCGCAAGTGACGGAATGCCAAGCCATGTCCCGTAACGCCAGCGTGGCGGCGAAGCGTGAAGCCCCCGTCATCGTCCACGGCCCCAGCTGTTCGCGCAGGCGTTCGAGCAATCCGGCGTGCGCCAGCGCGAAGCCCACTCGCGCCCCGGCCAGGCCGAAAAACTTGCCCAGCGAGCGCAGCACGATCAGGCCGGGCCGGTCGGAAAAGCGCGCCAGGCTGAATTCCGGGGTGGCGTCGACGAAGGCCTCATCCACCACCAGCCAGCCGCCGCGCGCCGCCAATCGGGCGTGGAGGTCGAGCAGGCGACTGGGATCGAAGAGGTCGCCGGTGGGGTTGTTGGGCTGAACCACGACCACCCCATCGCAGCCGTCCACGCCCTCGTCCGGCGCGGCTGCGGGCAAGGCCTGTAGCGCGTGGCCGGCCTGCCGCCAGGCGTGGGCATGTTCGAAGTAGCTGGGCGCCGCGATGCCCACCCGGCAAGACGGAAACAGTCCGGGCAGCGCCTGGATCGCCGCCTGGGAGCCGGCTAGAGGCAAGACCCGAGGCGCGCCGTAATAGGCGCGCGCCGCGTCTTCCAGTCCGTCGTTTTCCTCGGGCAGGCGCGCCCAGGCTGCGGCGGGAATGCGCGGAACGCGCCAGGGGCGCGGGTTGATGCCGGTGGACAAGTCCAGCCAGGCATCCGCCGGGATGCCGTAACGCTGCGCCGCTGCGGCTATCCTGCCGCCGTGTTCAAGCATGGAAAGCCGCTCCCGCCAAAAAGATCGCGCCCAGCCACCACCACACGCCGTGGCGCACCAGCCGCAACGCCCGCTGGATGTCCGCGGCGGCAGGCGGCGCGCCGGTTCCCAGCGCCGGGCGCTCATGTAATTCCCCGGCATAGCGCGCCGCGCCGCCCAGCTCGACATTCAGCGCGCCCGCCCCGGCGGCCATCACCGGCCCGGCGTTGGGGCTGTCCCATAGCGGCGCCTGTTTTCGCCAACAGGCCAGCGCGCTTCGCGTCACGCCCAAAGCCGCATAAGTCAGCGCGGTGAGGCGTGCCGGCAGGTAATTCAGCAGGTCGTCGAAGCGCGCGGCGGCCCAGCCGAAATGCCGGTAACGCGCATTCTTGTAGCCCCACATCGCATCCAGCGTATTCGCCAGGCGGTACAGCAGCGCGCCGGGTGCGCCGGCCAGCGCGAACCAGAACAGCGTGCCGAACACCGCGTCGTTACCGTTTTCCAGCACCGATTCGACGGTCGCGCGCGCCACTTGGGTTTCATCCATGACCACGGTATCGCGCGAGACGATGCGCCCCACTTTTTCCCGCGCCTCCGCCAGATCGCCCGCCGTAAGCGCTTGCGCGA
>CALMWM010000125.1 GCA_937873435.1 uncultured Gallionellaceae bacterium | reverse complement strand
GGCAACGGCTTCCAGATTCAGCCGACACGCAACGGCGCGCGCGACCTCGCAGTAGCTATCAGCGATACGTCGTTGATTGCCGCTGCCGCGCCGATTACCTCCGCCGCCACGCTGGCCGGCAATACCGGTAACGGAACAATCACCCAACCGGTGGTGAATACTACCCCTGTGGTGGCGAATCCTGCCCATCCCAGCACCGATCTTAATCTACAGCAACCGGTGACCATTACTTTCACCAGTGCGACGACATTCAACGTGACCGGTGTGGGTACCGGGAACCCAGTGGGTGTGGCGTATACGCCAGGTTCAAATATTTCTTACAACGGCTGGACCGTGCAAATTTCCGGTTCGCCCGCAGCCAGCGACACTTTTACCATCGGCCCTAATCCTAGCGGCAACGCGGATAATCGGAATGCATTGCTGCTGGCAGGCTTGCAAACCAAAAATACCATGGCGGGCGGAACGGCGACTTTTCAAGGCGTTTACAGCCAGATGGTCAGCGCGGTGGGTAATAAAGCCAATGAAGCACAAGTGAATGGCAAGGCGCAGGATAATCTGCTGGCGCAGGCCACGAATGCGCAGCAATCCATGTCCGGGGTGAATCTGGACGAAGAGGCGGCCAATCTGATCCGCTACCAGCAAGCCTACCAGGCGGCCGGTAAGATGATCCAGATTGCATCCACATTGTTCGATACGCTGATAAGTCTCGGCGGCAGGTAAAGGAGAATGTCATGAGAATCAGCACCAGCATGGTCTATGACCTCGGCGTCGGGGGCATTCAGCGATTGCAAGGAGACGTACTGAAGACCCAGCAACAGGCGTCGACCGGTCGACGAATTCTGACACCTGCGGACGACCCGATCGCTTCCGCCTCCGTGCTTGAATTGACTCAGTCGATGAACGTGAACGATCAGAACGGCACCAATGCGACTACCGCAAAGAATAAATTGTCGATGGAGGAAAGCACCCTGACCGATGTGATGACTTTGGTTCAGGATGTTAAAACCTTGGCGGTGCAGGCCGGCAACGATACCCTGACACAGAATGATCGCCTGAGCATCGTGACCGAATTGAAGGGCCGCTACCAGGCATTGATGGGTCTGTCCAATACCACCGACGAAACAGGCCAGTACCTGTTTTCCGGATTCAAGGGGGCGACTGCGCCATTTTCGGAAACTACACCGGGGAATGTGACGTACAACGGCGACCAAGGTCAGCGCAAGGTTCGCATCAACGCGCTACGCGAAGTGGAGGTGAGCGATTCCGGTGCGAATATTTTCCAGCGTATCAAAACTGGCAACGGGGTTTTTGCGGATGCCGCCGCTGCAGGCAATACCGGTACCGGCGTGGTAAGTCCTGGTACTGTCCTGGATATCAGCAAGTGGAACAGCGCAACCAATTCCAAGGATTTTACGGTCAAGTTCGATGTCAATAATGGGGTATTCCCGTCAGTGACGACCTACGATATCGTCGATAACGTCAGCGGCAACTCATTGCTTACCGGCAACCCCGCCGCAGCTGCCGGGCCGTATTTGCGCACCTACAGCGACGGCGCAGCGATCAGCCTGAAAACCCAGGCTCCGCCGGACACCAATGGGGTTCCGTTCGATTACGGCGCTGAGTTGGCGGTTACCGGCGTCCCGGCCACCGGCGATACTTTCACGGTGAAAGCCAGCACCAATCAGGATATTTTCAAGACCTTGTCGGATATGATCAATTTGCTTCAAAATCCCGGGGCCGTCGCTAACAATTCGGCTGCACTGCATAATGGGCTTAACACGGCAATGGGTAATTTCGATAACGCTCTCGATAATATTCTGACGGTGCGCGCCGCGATCGGCTCCCGTCTGAATGAGGTGCAGTCGGTGCAGAACACCCGTGAAGACTTGTCCACCCAATACAAAGCGGCGATTTCCAACTTGCAGGATGTGGATTACGCCAAGACCCTCAGCGACCTCACCTTGCAGCAGACGCATCTCCAGGCAGCGCAGCAGTCGTTCGTCAAGACCCAATCGTTGACGCTGTTCAATTACATCCAGTAGGCGATCCGAATGCCCAGCCAAAGACGTTTGTCTTTGGCTGGCAAATCAGTCCAGCGCGTGCGACACCAAACCATCGGCCAGTTTAGGCTCGAACCAGGTGGACTTGGGTGGCATGACTTCATTGGCATCGGCAACCGCCATCAAATCCTCCATGCCGGTCGGAAACAAGGCGAAGGCCGCAGCCATCTCGCCGCTATCGACACGCTTTTCCAGTTCTTCCAGGCCGCGTATGCCGCCGACAAAATCGATGCGCTTGTCGCGGCGGGGATCGTTGATGCCGAGGATCGGCGCGATCAGGTGGTTCTGCAGCAGGCTAACGTCCAGACGTGCCACCGGGTCGTGTTGCGGTACCAGTTCGGGGCGGACGGAGAGGCGATACCATAGACCGGCCAGATACAAGCCGAACTCACCGTGACGGTTAGGCTTCACCAGGTCAGTGGCCTTCTCCAGTGTGAATTTTTCGGCCACTTGCACGAGGAAATCGGCAACCGATAAGCCATTCAAATCCTTGACCACGCGGTTGTAGTCCATGATTTTCATTTGGTGGTGCGGGAAAATCACCGCCAGAAAATAATTGTAGTCTTCTTCGCCGTCGTGGTTGAGGTTCGCGGCGCGGCGCGCGGCGGCCACACGGGATGCAGCGGCAGAACGATGGTGACCGTCGGCAATGTAAAGCGCCGGCATGGCATCGAAGGCGGCGGTGAGGCGGGCTATGGTGGCGCTGTCGCGAATCACCCAGATCGAATGGCGGATCCCGTCATCCGCCGTGACATCGGCATCTGATGCGCTACTCGATGCCGCAGCGAGAATGGTATCTACTTGGGAAGCGCCGGGGTAGGCGAGCAGCACCGGCCCGGTTTGGGCATTCAGAGCGTCGATTTGACGCACCCGGTCGTCTTCCTTGTCAGGACGGGTAAACTCATGCTTGCGAATACGGTTGCTGTCGTAGTCGGCTACCGATGCGGCTGCCACCAACCCGGTTTGTACGTGCTGTCCCATGACCAGGCGGTAAACGTAATAACAAGGCGCCGGGTCGCGTGCCAGGATTCCGGCATCCAGCATCTTTTTCAGGTTGTCTGCCGCCTTGGCATAGACTTGCGGCGCGTAGGGGTCGGTATTTT
>CALMWM010000124.1 GCA_937873435.1 uncultured Gallionellaceae bacterium | reverse complement strand
AGGCAGGCATTGCAGGCAGTGCTGATGTAATATTGATCCCGGAAATCCCCTATGCGGTGGAAAGCGTGGCGGAAGCCATCCGCGAGCGCAGCCGGCGCGGCAAGCCGTTCAGCATCGTGGCGGTGGCCGAAGGGGCGATTTCCCGGCAGGAGCACGAAACGCTACTGGAAGCGGAAAAGCACAAAGCCGAAGGCAAGAAAAAGGGCGCCAAGAAAGCCGCCCCTGCGGAACTCGCGGAAACCCAGTATGCCGACCGCACCATCAAGCTGGCCAAGAAACTTGAACAGCTGACCGGCCTCGAAGCGCGAGTCACCATTCTCGGCCACCTGCAACGCGGCGGGATACCCTCCGCCGCCGACCGCCTGCTCGCCACCCGGCTGGGTACCGCATGTGCCGAGTTGATCAACCGCGGACACTACGGGGTGATGGTCGCGGCCAAGGGCGATGCGACCAAAGCGGTCAAGCTGGAAGACGTCGCCGGCAAAGTCAAGACCGTGCCGCCCGACCATCCCTGGGTGCTCAGCGCGCGCCATGTCGGTACCAACATGGGAGACTGACGGCCTGTAACGCAATACTCGCGGAGAGAGGGCCAGCGGCACGATGGTCTCTGGTCTTTTTCACTCCACTTGCTAACATGTAAGTGTTATCCTCGATTAATCCGTTCCCCGGAATTTTTTCCATGAGCGCATCCCCGAGCATCCACGACGGCGCCTCCGCGGTATATCGCAACGCGGCGCTGGCATTCCTGACGTGGACGCTGGTAGTTGCCGGATCGCTCGCCTGGAACGTCACCTTGCAGCGCGAAAAAACCCTGGATCTGGCGAAAAACGAGGCGATGGCCAACATCAACAAGGATTTCGCCTTCCGCCAGTGGGCCACCTCTCACGGCGGGGTGTATGTGCCGGTCGACCCCAAGACCAATACCTTTCCCAATCCCTACCTGGACGTTCCCGAGCGCGACATCCAGACCCCCTCGGGGCGGCAATTGACCCTGATGAACCCGGCCTACATGGTGCGTCAGATGCAGCAGGACAACAAAGGCCTGTATGGAGTAAAGGGCCGCATCACCAGCCTGAAACCGCTGAACCCCAACAATGCGCCGGACGAATGGGAAACCCGGGTATTGCAGTCGTTCGAACGTGGCGCCCGGGAAGCCGCCGAACCGACCACGCTGAACGGCGTCCCTTACCTGCGCGCGATGCGCGCCTTCATGACCGAAAAAGGCTGCCTCAAATGTCATGGACATCAGGGCTACAAGGTCGGCGACGTGCGCGGCGGGGTAGGCGCCTATGTCGAACTGGAACCCTACCTGGCCAACGAGCGCGCCGGAATCCGGGCGCTGGGCATTTCCCACGCCGGGATCTGGCTGCTCGGCATGGCGGGCATCGGCTTCGTAACGCTGCGCGGCATGAAACGCGCCAGGGAACGCGCCGCCTATACCGAGGCCTTGCGGCAAAACGAGGAACGCTATCACCAGATGTTCGAGATCAACCAGGCGGTCAAACTGCTGGTCGAACCCGAGAGCGGAGCCATCATCGAAGCCAACCACGCCGCCAGCCAGTTTTACGGCTACCCACGGGAACAGTTGCGGCAAATGAAAATCGGCGACATCAATCAGCTTCCTGCCGACGAAATCGCCGCGGAAATGACGCTGGCCGCCGAAGAACGGCGCACTTACTTCAATTTCAAACACCGCCTCGCTTCCGGCGAGGTACGCGATGTCGAGGTTTATTCAGGGCCGATCAGCGAAAACGGGCGGACCCTGCTGTATTCGATTATCCACGACATTACCGAACGCAAGCAGGCACAACAGGCGCTGACCAAGAGAACCCAGGATCTGGCGCGCTCCAACGCCGAACTGGAGCAATTCGCCTACGTCGCCTCGCACGACTTGCAGGAGCCGTTGCGCATGGTTGCCAGCTATACCCAGTTGCTGGCGCGGCGCTACCACGACAAGCTGGACCAGGATGCCAACGATTTCATCGCCTACGCGGTGGAGGGCGCCAACCGGATGCAGCGCCTGATCAACGACCTGCTGTCCTTCTCCCGCGTCGGCACGCGCGGCAAACCGTTCGAAGCGACCGATTGCAACGCGGTGCTGAAAGATGTGCTGGATAACCTGCAAATGACTATCGAGGAAAACGGCGCCTCCGTCACCTTCGATGAATTGCCCACATTGATGGCGGACGAAGCGCAACTGGGCCAGTTGTTCCAGAACCTGATCGTTAACGCGATCAAGTTTCGCGGCGAACAAGCGCCAAAAATCCACATTAGTGCCCAGCGCAGTGAAAAGGGATGGCAGTTTTCGGTGCGCGACAATGGCATCGGCATCGCCCCGGAATATTTCGAGCGGATATTCGTGATATTCCAACGCCTGCACGCGCGCGACCAATACCCCGGCACCGGCATCGGACTGGCGGTGTGCAAGCGCATCGTTGAGCGCCATGGAGGGCATATCTGGGTGGAATCGCTACCGGGACAAGGCGCGATTTTCTGCTTCACCTTGCTGGCAATACCCCCGGATGCATAGAACACCCCTCGCTTCGCGAGTTTCACGCCAACACGGCAGATGTTATAGTCGGAACGTCAAAGGCCGCATACGAAAAGGGGAAAACCGTGACTCATGCTGCTAGCGCCGTCGATATCCTGTTGGTGGAAGATAACCCCGGCGACGTACGCCTCACAGAGGAGGCGCTCAAGGAAAGCAAAATTGCCGTCAACATGCGCGTTGCCAACGACGGCATCACTGCGCTGGCGATGCTGCGCCGCGAGGGCGAATACGCGAATCAGCCGCCGCCCGACCTGATCCTGCTCGACCTCAACATGCCCAGGATGG
>CALMWM010000123.1 GCA_937873435.1 uncultured Gallionellaceae bacterium | reverse complement strand
GGAAATATCATCACGAAGCGCGTACCGCGCCCCACCGTGCTTTCGCAGCAGATGCGCCCCCCCAGATTAGCGGTCACCAGGTTGTATACGATGTGCAGCCCGAGGCCGCTGCCGCCTTGCCCCTGGCGGGTCGAGAAGAAAGGCTCGAAAATATGCTGCAAATCGGATTCCGGGATGCCCTTGCCGTCATCCTCCAGCGACAATTCCACTTCATCCCCGGTTGTTCCGGCACGAATCACAATCCGGCCATGCTCCCTGCCGTTGTCGAAGGCATGGGTCAAGGCGTTGAGCACCAGGTTGGTAATGATTTGGGAAATCGAGCCGGGATAGGAATCGACCTCTATATCATCGGCGCCTTCCACGACGATCTTGTGACTGGTATTTTTCAACTGCGGCTTCAGGCTGATCAAGGTATCCCGGATGGTTTTGCCGAGATTGAAACGCCGCCGCTTCTGGCTGGTCTGATCGACCGCCACCTGCTTGAATCCCTGGATCAGTTCCGCCGCCCGGGTAATGTTCGTGAAGATCAGGCCAGCGGTCTCCCCGGCAACGGCAAGATAATGCTGCAAATCGCTTTTGGTCAGCGTTCCCGCCTCGAAGCGCCCGGCGATGTCCCCGGACTGGGCTTGCAAATGCGTCGCCGCGGTCAGGCAGATTCCTACCGGCGTGTTGATTTCGTGCGCGACGCCGGCCACCAGCTGACCCAGCAACGCCATTTTTTCCGACTGGATCAAGCGCCGCCGTGCCTGCCGCAACTCGTCGTTCTGCATCGCCAGCATCTGCGACAACGCCCGCAACAAAACCTGGGTGTCGATCAGGCGGTAATCGCCCGGTGCCGGAAAAGCAATCACCACGGGTTCGTAGATCGTCTCGCCGGGGCGCTCCAACGCCCTGCCCGCCGCAATGTCGATGGGCTCGCTAGCAGCGATGCAGAGGGGCCGGTCGAAACCGTAGCCGAGTATATGAACAATCGGGCGCTTGTCGTAAAGGTCGTGGCGGAACGGCTGGTTCATCAACTCCATGAAGCGTTGCCGCGAAATCATGCCGCACAGCGTTTCCTGGTCGAGAACCACGACGCCCGGCAATTCCGGGTTTTTTTGAAAGACTTCCTCGATGCTTTTCCACATCAAGCCGGGGGGGATCGCGACATGGTAATGCGGCAGGTCGCCCAGCGTGGCGGTCGGGGAAAGATCGAGCGCCAAGGTCTTGCGCATCGGCGGGGAAACTCCGCCGGCATCAACCGGCAACGCGCTTACTTCCTCGCCCTCAGCATCGCGTCGGCAATCTCGAAGGCGCTGTCCGCCACGCTATCCGGCGCAGGGAGGTCGTGCGCCGATGCAGCCGCCAGCAGCCCTTCCAGGGCCGCAACGGCGAACTTGTCGCGCAACTTTTCGATGCCACCCTTGTTCTTGATCAGCGCCAGGATTTCCGAGCGGATGTCCGACTCGTTGCGCGATTTCAGATAGTCGGCGAATTCCCCCTTGAGTCCGTTGAGGGCATCCCATAGCTGCTGCGGATAAGCAGCATCGTGCTCGTTAGCGCTATCGTTCATGATTTCCCCTGCTCGCGTTCCATGAAATGCACGAACCTAACATGCCTGTATTAACCTATTATTACAACGTGGCGCGGCTTGCTGACGGGGCGGCGCATTGCCGCAGATGCAATATCCCGGCTATGATGTAACTGTTCAGCGTACAAGGGGGAAAGAAAGCATGGCGGACATTCTGGTTATCGACGACGACGAAATCATGGCCCAACTGATAGCCGCGATACTCGAAAACCTTGGCCATACGCTGCGTTTCGCGGAAAACGGCCAAAGCGGACTGGAACAAGTCGCCCGCCAACTTCCCGACCTGATCGTGCTGGATATGAACATGCCGGTGATGGACGGCTTCGAATTCGCCAAGAAAATCCGCAGCACCCCCGCCTACAGCACCATCCCCATCCTCGCCTCCACCGCCGAAACCCACACCGCCAGCTACGATGCCGCCTACGACGCCGGCTGCAACGGCTTCCTGCGCAAACCCTGGAGCGAAGGGGAACTGATAGAGCGCGTCGGGGAACTCCTTAAATAATCGGTCAGCGCTATTCGGCGCAGCCCCCTCATCCAACCCCTCCCCGTGGGCGCGTAAATCGCGTCGAGCACGGCGCATAGACTGTCAATTCAGCGCAGACGAACGCGCACGTAACAGCGCTGCAACAATCCGCGCATATCCTCTCGTCCTGATGCAGCAAGAACCACACGCAGAGGAGTAGAGCAAATGGCGCAGTCGCCCTACAAGTTTGTCATCCAGACATTTCGCATATGTTCCAAATGCAAAGAAAAAGCAGTGCATGGCCGCTACGTGCCGATCAGCCGGACGCGGCAACGCTGGTTATGCGAGCGCTGCGCATAGCAGCCGAAAATCCCTGCGGCGCCGGCACCTCCGGCGCACCGAAAGGCCGGTTCCCTTGACCGATGCCGTTTTATCCCCGTCCCCGTCCCTGGCGTTGCGTGTCCTCCGTATCGCGTTGCTGCTGTTCCTGGTCGTTGCCGCTTCCGGCTGCTCGGTGCGGCGGATCGCAGCCGACCATCTGGGCGATACGCTCAGTTCCGGCGGCGGGGTGTTCGCGTCGGACGACGACCCGGAACTGATCCGCGACGCAACACCCTTCTCGCTCAAGCTGATGGAAAGCGTGCTCGCCGAGCGGCCCGAGCACGCCGCCCTGCTTACCGCAACCGCCAGAGGTTATACCCAATATGCTTACGCTTTCCTGCAACAGGAAGCCGACGAAGTCGAGGACAAGGATGTCGCCGCTGCCTACCGCCTGCGCGAACGCGCCCGCAAGCTCTACCGCCGCGCCAGGGATTACGGGATGCGCGCGCTGGAAGCAGGCCATCCCGGATTTTCGGCGGCGCTGAAAAGCGACCCGGTCGCCGCGCTGAACGGCACGACCAGGGAGGATGTGGCGCAGTTGTATTGGTGCGGCGTTTCCTGGGCGGCAATGATTGCGCTGTCCAAGGACGACCCCGACGCGGTGGCCGACGTGCCGTTGATGAGCGCGCTGATTTCGCGGGCGCTGACGCTGGACGAAGCCTTCGATGCCGGCGCACTGCATGTCTTCATGATCAGCTTCGCCACGGCGCGCGGCGGCGCTGCGGGGATGTCCGCCGCCCGCGAACATTTCCGCCGCGCAGTCGAGCTCTCCGGCGGACGCCAGGCCGGGCCTTACGTTTCCCTCGCTGAGGCGGTCGCGGTGCCGGCCCAGGATCGCCGTGAATTCGAAAGCCTGCTGGCGACTGCGCTGAAAATCGACCCCGACGCCGCGCCCGAATGGCGTCTCGCCAACACCCTCATGCAACGTCGGGCGCGCTGGCTGCTCGACCGCGCCGACCAGTTATTCACGGAGTAACCCTATGCAAAGATTCACCCGAAGCGCTAGCGTCCTTTTCGCCATTTTCGTTCTCCTCGGCGCATCCCTTGCCCAAGCCGCTCCGCTCAAGCTGCGCCTGGGTACCCTGGTGCCGAAGAATTCCCTCTACCACCGCGCCTTGCTGGAAATGGGCGAGACCTGGAAAAAGGCCCAGAACGACGGTTCGACCTTCACGGTGTATAGCGACGGCAGCCAGGGCGGCGAAATCGACACCGCGAAGCGGATGCGCATCGGCCAGCTGAACGCCGGGCTGCTCTCCATCGTCGGCCTGCGCGAAATCGAGCCGGCGGTTTCCGCGTTGCAGAACATGCCGCTGATGTTCCGCAGTTGGGAGGAAGTGGATTACGTGCGCGAGAAAATGCGCCCGGCGATAGAGAAAAAATTCTTCGACAAGGGCTACGTGGTGCTGTTCTGGGGCGACGCCGGGTGGGTGCGCTTTTTTTCCCGCGAGCCGGCGAGCCGCCCGGATGACTATCAGCACATGAAGATGTTCACCTGGGCCGGCGAACCGGGGCAGATGGAGATCATGAAGGCGATGGGATACCAGCCGGTGTCGCTGGAGACCGCCGACGTGTTGCCGGCCTTGCAGACCGGCCTGATCAACGTGGTGCCGGCGACCCCTTTCTATGCGCTGGCCTCCCAGTTCAACGGCCCTGCACCGCACATGCTGGACATCAACTGGGCGCCCATCGTCGGCGCGCTGGTGGTGACCCGCAAGGCCTGGGATACGATGAGCCCGGTCGGCCAGGAAGCGTTGCGCGCGGCAGCAACCAAGTCCGGCGCCGAGATGCGCGCCAGGGCGCGGGTAGAAGACGCGGAATCGATCGCGGCGATGCAAAAGCGCGGGCTCCAGGTCACCAAGCCTTCCCCTGCGCAAGAAGCCGAGTGGCGCAAATTCGCCGAAGGCATCTACCCGAAAATCCGCGGCACGCTGGTGCCGGCGGAAACCTTCGACGAGGTGAAGCACCT
>CALMWM010000122.1 GCA_937873435.1 uncultured Gallionellaceae bacterium | reverse complement strand
TGGCGCGGCGACATCAACTAAACACTCAACACTAAACATTCAAAACTGTTTTTTTGTCTTTCACTTAGAGGAAAAACCATGTACATCATCGTTACCGGCGCGGCCGGTTTCATTGGCGCGAATATCGTCAAGGCGCTCAACTTGCGCGGCGAAACCAACATCATCGCGGTCGACAACCTGACCAAGGCCGACAAGTTCAAGAACCTGACCGATTGCGAGATCACCGATTACCTCGACAAGAAGGAATTCCTCGCGCTGTTGCAGGACGGCGCCTTCGACGGCGACGTGGCGGCGATTTTCCATGAAGGCGCGTGTTCCGACACCATGGAAACCGACGGGCGCTACATGATGGAAAACAATTACCGCTACACCATCAGCCTGTTCGACTTCTGCCAGGCGGAAGGGGCGCAATTCCTGTATGCGTCATCGGCCAGCGTCTACGGCGCCGGTTCGGTGTTCGAGGAAAAACGCGAGCACGAGGGGCCGCTGAACGTCTACGGCTATTCCAAGTTCCTCTTCGACCAGTACCTGCGCCGCAAGTGGGGCCGGTTGACGGCGCAGGTGGCGGGTTTCCGCTACTTCAACGTCTACGGCCCGCGCGAGCAGCACAAGGGACGCATGGCCTCGGTGGCCTTCCACTTTTTCAACCAGTACCGCGCCGAAGGCAAGGTCAAGCTGTTCGAGGGCTGCGACGGCTACGCCAACGGCGAGCAACGACGCGATTTCATTTCGATCGAAGATGTCGTCAAGGTCAACATGTTCTTCCTGGAAAACCCCGAGGTTTCCGGGATATTCAATGTCGGCACTGGGCGTAGCCAGACCTTCAACGATGTAGCGGTGGCTACCGTCAATTCCTGCCGTCGCGCCCAGGGAGAACAAGCACTGACACTAGCCGAAATGCACAGCCAGGGCGTGATCGAATACGTCGCGTTCCCGGAAGCCTTGAAGGGAAAGTATCAGAGCTTTACCCAAGCCGATGTTTCCTCTCTATGCAAGACCGGCTACAGCGAGCCGTTCCTGACCGTGGAGCAGGGGGTGGAACGCTATGTCGAGGAACTGATCCGCCGCGCCGGCTAATCAGGCCGTCAACCAGAGCGACGAACGGGGCGTTAAGCGACAGGCAGACTCTGCTGCGAAACCTCTCAATAACTGGATGGAGTGACAATGATGAAAAAACTGCTGGTTGCACTGTTCGCGTTCTTTGCCTTTTCCGGTATCGCCATGGCGGCGGTGGATATCAATAGCGCCACCGTCGAGCAACTCGACAGCCTGAAAGGCGTGGGCCCGGCCAAAGCCCAGGCGATAGTCGAGTACCGCACCAAGAACGGCCCTTTCAAAAGCGTGGATGACCTGGAAAAAGTCAAAGGCTTCGGCAAGAAAACTGTCGACGGCTTTCGTTCCGAGGTGATGGTGGGCGGCGCGGCCCCGGCCAAGGCCGAAAAGGCTGATAAGGGTAAAGCCGACAAAGGCAAGCCTGCTGCGGCACCAGCCCCTGACGCCAAGAAGAAATAAGCTTTCCTGCATCGCCTAAAAGCGCCCCGCTTTCCTCATGGGAAACGGGGTTTTTTATTGATGCCGGTGCAATTCTTTCTTGTCGTTTTGACAAAGCTGTTTGGCCACTGTTGTATTTGAAGCGCCCCATGGAAAAACACGTTACCTGCCTGAGCAATGAAGGATATGCCAGCTTCGCTGGAAGTGCGCACACTATACGAACTGCTGCCAGACCAAAAAGCTGGAGGTCATGCACTGCATCTGCATTGTGGATGAGGATGGCAGTGATTCGGTTTGCCCGCAAAAACTTTTCATACAGATGGAAGAACGCATCATTTCTGACAGGGTTTAGAAGCTATGAATTAACTACCTGCCCACCCGAATTTAGATATTGTTCTAGCGCGCCATTGGGATTGCTTGCCGTTTGGATGCTTGATGGGCCGGCAGCAGGCGGCCAGTCCATCATTGCTCGGAAGGCGTCTGGCTGCTTGGCCTGTAAATCATAAATATCCTTAATTATTTGGCCTGGCGTTGTCCCTTTTGCCAGTTCCGTGTTGTACAGTTCAAGCGCCTGATTCATGTAGCTGCTTGCCTGCTTTGTGTAATAAGCCTGACTTGCTACCGTTACAGGTTCACCATTTGTATATGAAATAGGATCATTAGGCGTTTTGCCAGCGAGGCTGACCCCCCCTCCAATTGATCCGCCAAGTAGATTGTCATGGGCCATAACATAGGCATTCTGAGCCATCAAAGCAGAAGTCGGATTGTTAAGAGCATATGCAATCGTCTTGTTTTGCCCCACGGTCTTTTCAGCTATTGTTTGTTCATAGTTCGCATAAAGAGCGGCTGAAGAAATAGTAACGCTGCTGCTGGCATCGGCACCCGACTGAGGCTGGGTGG
>CALMWM010000121.1 GCA_937873435.1 uncultured Gallionellaceae bacterium | reverse complement strand
TGGCGCAGCAATGGGCGCTGCTGCAAGCCATTGGCAAACTCCAGCACCCGGCAAGTATCGTGGCTCGCGCCATAGCGCAAGCTGACGACTTTGACATGATCGCCCAGCATGAACACCGAAAAGAAGCCGATGCCGAACTGTCCAGTGGCCTGAAAACCACTGCCGGACAAGCCGGGCCATTCACGGCGCAAATCCTTGCTGCCCCACAGCGATTTACCGAAATCCAGCAGGACGTTGGTGAGGACATATTGGCTCATGCCAATGCCGTCGTCGGTGACGTGCAGCCAAGTCTCGCCGTCCTTTTCCTCCAACTCCACGTCGATCCGCCCTTCCTCGGCGCCGAGTCCGCCCAACGCGCGCAGAGCGCGCACCGCGTCGGCGGCGTTTTGCAGGAGTTCGCGCAGGGCGAGGTAGGGCTTGTCGCCGTAGAGTTTTTCTCCGCCGAAGTTTTGCACCAGGCGGTTCACGTCGCTGATGCGCAGCGCGGTATCGACCGGGTGCCAGCCTTCGGTGCGCACTTGCATGGCAAACTGGGCCGGATCTGAAATGCCGCGCACCGCACGTAAAGCAAAAGGAGCGCGACCATGTTCACGGAGGATTTGATCGACGGTACGCAATTCGTTGTCGGCCACCCGGCAGGCGTCGTAGCACAGCCACCAGGCGGCGTTTTCCGCTTCGGAAAAACTATCGCCGCCGCTGGAAAAGATCAGCTCGCCAAGCTGGGCGTCGCCGTCGGGAATACCCAGCTTATTCTGAAAACGCCAATGGGGATCGGAAGCCTCCGCCGGTTGGGTCAAAGCGTAGAGGAAGCCGGGTGCCCGCGTGGCGTCAAGGTGGGCGGCATCCGCGACACGCAGCAGCGCGGCGAGCTTGAGCGCATCGACCGGCCAGTCGGCGGGGTGGAGGCAGGTGTGGGTGGTGGTTTTCCTGTCGGAGAAGCACTCGATTTCGTGTGGCGCCTCGCCGTGGCTGGCCGCGATTTCACCCATCAGGGGGCCGTAGAAGTTCCGTAGTTCTTCGTCATCCAGCAGATATTTGGCGGAACCAGTGCCGGGAAAAATCCAAGACATCTTTGCCAGATTCTTGGCCTGTAGCGGATGGAGTTGGCGCAATACTTCCAGCAACACCCGTGGGTAATCGGGCAAGCCTTTGGTCAGCGCTCCATCTTTCAGCCCCCATTGGGCAACCACGTCGCGCCAGGCGTCGCTCTTGCGGATGGATTCCAAGCCGCCGGGGTAGGCAGCCAAGCAATTTCCGGCATCGTGGAGCAGGATGGCCCCGCCGAACACGAA
>CALMWM010000120.1 GCA_937873435.1 uncultured Gallionellaceae bacterium | reverse complement strand
CAGGTGGTCAAGGGAGAAGTCGTCAAGGACTATTCCCAGGAACCCCAATACGGCGCTGTTTTATCGGCAGGACACATGGAAGGCGGGGAGTATCTGTTCGAAACGCCAAAAAAATAATCCGACAGCAGTAGGGAGTGATGCTATGCTTAATTATATCAAGTGGTTACCGGCTTTTTTGGTATTTTCCTCTTATGGCGTATGGGCGGGGGAGGTGGCGTTGGTGACCGCCTTGAGGGGGGAGGTCGAGGTCGAAAACGGCAGCGGAACCAAAGCGCCTCTCCAGGCTTTCACCAAGCTGCATGACGGCGACACCTTGCAACTTGGAAATGCTACGCGCTTGCAGATAGTCTATTTTCAGAGTGGCCGCCAGGAAAGATGGCAAGGGCCCGGCAACGTCGGGATTGGTGCTGCCGAGAGCACAGCCACCGCAGGAATGCCTCAGACTCAACAATTGCCGTTGACTTTGGTCAAGCAACTTTCCAAGACGCCTACAATCGATAGTCGAGGCAAGATTGCCGCTGTGCGTACCCGCTCCATTGCGCCATCGGGCAGCATTGAACAGGCGCAGCGTACTTATCAGGAAATGCGCGGCAAAGCCGAGGCCAATGATCGCAATCCCGAACTCTACCTGCTTTCAGCCTATTTCGAACTCAAGGAATTTGACCGGGTACGCGACCTGCTGGCCCAGCTTGACGGCAATTATCCCGGCGACCTGGAAGTCAGGGTTTTAAAATCGCTTTACGTCAAAGCAATCAACAATGCCAAAATGGCGGCAAAATAGCAGTAGCGACGCATAGGCTTTATGTCCATAGCGAATGCCGAGAAAGGTTATCGCATTCGAACCTGCCAACCACTACGATGCCACGATCCTGTATCGCAAGGATGCGAGCGGCGATACGCTGATCGAAAAGGTGATTTTTACCCGGAGAAATCCGTAGTCGCTTTCGCTCAGGCTTCCGGCCAGTTCTTGATGTAGCCCTTGAGCAGTTTGTTTTCGAACTCGGCTTCGCTGATCGCGGTCTTGGCCACGTCGTAGAAGGAGATGATGCCGGACAAGCCGTTGTCGTCTACCACCGGAAGGTGGCTGATGTGGTTGTCGGTCATTACCCGCCGCACCTGGTCGACGGTGTCGTCCAGGTGGCCGGTTATCGGGTTTGCGACCATCACGTCGCGCACCAGCGTATTGCACAGATTGCAACTGGCTTTGCTCAAGCCGCGCACGATGATGTGATCGGTGAGCAAACCCACCATCTTGTCGCCTTCCTTGACCACCAGCGAGCCGATGTCGTGTTCGGCCATATGCGCGACCGCCTCATGAACCGGGCTGTCGGGCGAGATGCTGAAG
>CALMWM010000119.1 GCA_937873435.1 uncultured Gallionellaceae bacterium | reverse complement strand
ACCAGTTCGACCACCTTGTAGCGCGGGAAGCTGGCGCGCCAAGCCAGACCGACGCGGCGCGCCGGATCGGGGGAAATGAAGGGGCGCACGCACAGTAACGGGTCGTCGTCAGTTATGCCGTCGACGGCGCTAGACGGCATAACAGTGATGCCGATGTCGCTCGCAACCATCAGGCGGATGGTTTCCAGCGAGCCGCCTTCGAGTATCTGCGGGGCGCGGCTGGGCGGTGCCGCGGCGGCATGGGCGCACAGGTCGAGCACCTGGTCGCGGAAACAATTGCCTGCGCCGAGCATGAGCAGCGGTTCGTCGAGCAGCCAGGCCGGATCGATGGCCTTTTCCCGCGTCCACGGATGTCCTGTCGGCACCAACGCACGGAACACCTCGTCGTAAACCGCTTGCACCGCCAAGCTAGGTTCCTCCAGAGGCAAGGCGATGACGATGAGATCGAGCTCGCCGCGTTTGAGGGACTCCACCAGGCGAACCGTAAAATTCTCCTGCAACACCAGCGGCATACGCGGGGCGCGTTGACGCAAAAAAGGTACCAGCCTGGGCAGCAGGTATGGGCCGATGGTGTAGATGACGCCGAGGCGCAACGTACCGACCAGCGGGTCCTTGCCTTGCTGGGCAATTTCCTTGACACGCGCCGCCTCGGCCATGACCTTTTCCGCCTGACCGACGACCTGCTCGCCAATACCAGTCAGACGAATTTCCCCAGATCCACGCTCGAAAATCGCGACGCCAAGCTCGTCTTCCAGCTTTTTCACTGCCACCGAAAGGGTCGGCTGGGAAACAAAGCACTTCTCGGCGGCACGCCCGAAATGGCGCTCGCGGGCCAAGGCAACGATGTAGCGCAGGTCGGTCAGAGTCACGGCTTCTCCGGTATCGTTCGATTCGGTTAACAATCGGCGCGCCGCCAGACATGACGGCGTGCCGGACAGGCATTACTCTTCCAGCAAGCTGCGCAGCATCCAGGCATTTTTTTCATGGATTTGCATACGCTGAGTGAGCAAATCAAGGGTTGGCTGATCGCTGACCTTGTCCGCCACCGGGAACAATTCGCGCGCAGTGCGCACCACGGTTTCCTGGCCTTCAACCAGTTGACGAAGCATGTCCTTGGCCGACGGCACACCCTTGCTGTCCTTGATCGAGGTCATCGCAGCGAATTCCTGGTAGCTGCCCGGCGCGGGGAATCCCAGGGTGCGGATGCGCTCGGCGATCAGGTCGACCGCCATCCACTGCTCGTTGTACAAATCCATGAACAGCAGATGTAGGGTCTGGAACATCGGGCCGGTAACGTTCCAGTGGAAATTATGGGTCTTGAGGTAGAGGGTGTAAGTATCGGCGAGCATACGGTTCAGCCCGTCGACAATCTTTGCCCGGTCTTTTTCCGAAATCCCGATATCCATTTGGGTCGGAACGATTTTTTTGGAGCTGGACATTTTCGATCTCCTTTCAGTAAACATAAACAAAATACGCTAATAGCACTCGTATCGGGTAAAGATACCACCTTTTGCTGGATGCACCTTATGGATTGCCGAACCATTCTTCCGATGAAAATCCAGGTCGTCGAGTTCTTCTGGATTCAATTCTAGATGGCGACAATTGATTTATCCAATCAATTGTCGCCATAAACAATATAGCAATTGACTATTGAAGTCTGAAACTGGAGTCCTCCCTGTTCGACTGAGTCGTCACGATACCATCGAGAATCAAATTGAGGACACCGATAACCTAATTTCATCCACCGGCACAAAACGTTGACAAATGTCGGGGTTAGTTGGGGCATACAGCCTACCTGCATTGCATTAATTAATAACCATTGTAAAAGATTTAAATCAAATCTAATCTTTGCTCACTTTCTCGACACGGTTTTTCGGGAAGGAATATTTTTATTGGTCGCTTAATCAAAACAAGGGGATATTCATGAGAAAGAAAGCCATAGCAATCCTGTGCTCGACCATCGCCATCTCTGCTCTAGGCAGCCAAAGCCATGCCGCCAGCACGAGCAGTGAGCCAATCCAGCCGATTCCAGCCGCCAAGGTGAAAAACCAGGCGATGGTGGAACTGGGCAAGAAGCTTTACTTCGATACCCGCCTGTCGAAATCCGGTTTCATTTCCTGCAATTCCTGCCACAACCTTTCCATGGGCGGCACCGATAACCTCAAAACCTCCATCGGCGATCACTGGCATCAGGGTCCCATCAACGCGCCCACCGTGTTGAATTCAACCCTCAACGTGGCGCAGTTCTGGGATGGCCGTGCGGCGGACCTCAAAGCCCAGGCTGGCGGCCCCATCGCCAATCCGGGCGAGATGGGCTTCACCCATGAACTCGCCGTTGGCATGTTGCAATCGATCCCTGCTTATGTCGCCGAATTCAAGCAGGTTTTCAAGTCCGACAAGGTAACGATCGATGAGGTGACAAAAGCCATCGCTGCTTTCGAAGACACCCTGGTGACGCCCAATTCGCGCTTCGACAAGTGGCTGAAAGGCGACAAAAAGGCGTTGAGCGCCAATGAGCTGGCCGGATACAAGCTGTTCAAGGAGACTGGCTGCGTAGCCTGCCACAACGGACCGGCGGTGGGCGGCAACTCCTTCCAGAAGATGGGCGTAGTAGAGCCCTACAAGGCTAACAGCCCGGCCGAAGGTCGCGTCGCGGTAACCGGCAAGGACGCTGACCGCTTCAATTTCAAGGTGCCTACCCTGCGCAATGTGGAAATGACCTATCCCTACTTCCACGACGGCGCCGCCGACACGCTACCGGAAGCGGTGGACACCATGGCTCGCGTCCAGTTGGGCAAGAAGTTCTCGCGCGAGGAAAATGCCAAGATCGTCGCCTTCCTGAAAACCCTGACCGGCGACCAGCCGAAATTGCAGCTACCCATCTTGCCGCCTTCGAGCGACTCGACCCCGCGGCCGCAACCTTTCGATAAATAACTTAGCCACGCAACAGGGATTCCCAGTCAGGAATCCCTGTTGTTTTGTACATCATCTCCAGGCAACACCGATTGACCAGGACAATCGAACCATTAGCAACAATTAATTTCCACTAACTGGATTGCTGGTCTAATCTGAATTCAGGTGGCGCCCGCCACTTGTCGTTCTTCACTATCTTTAGGAGGTCATGATCATGCAACTTAAAGGCAGCAAAACCGAGCAACACCTCAAGGACGCCTTTGCCGGCGAATCGCAGGCCAACCGCCGCTATCTCTATTTCGCGGCCAAGGCCGACATCGAAGGTCACAACGACGTGGCCGCCCTGTTCCGCTCCACCGCCGCGGACCGGGAATCGCGTGGGTACAGTCAAGCAGAAATTAATGAATCCGGACATATGGATTGATCGGTATTTGATTGTGAGGAATAACCTACCATCGATTCCGCTTGCCCGGGATCGATCCGGGCGGGTATGATCGCTACCTGGCCCGATCGATCTCAACGGGCGGAAAAACGGAAATCGAACGGGCCTCCATAGGGATCGGGGAGAGATGAAAAACGGCCTCATCATCACGGACATCCAGAACGACTTCTGCCCGGGCGGAGCGCTCACCGTGGCGGAGGGCGACCGGATCATCCCGGCCGTCAACGCCGTCTCGGCGAGATTCGACAAATGTGTGGCCACCCAGGATTGGCACCCTTCAGGCCATGTCTCCTTCGCCTCGACCCACGGCAAGAAGCCCTACGAGGTCATCGTCGTCGACGGCCACCATCAGGGCCTCTGGCCCGACCACTGCGTCCAGGGCACTTTCGGGGCGGACTTTCACCGGGAGTTGGACATGCGGCCCGTCGACCTGATCATCCGCAAGGGCAGCGATCCCGGCATCGACTCCTATTCCACGTTCATGGAAAACGACCTCAAGACCCTGACCGGCCTCCACTACTACCTGCGGGGAATGGGCATCACCCACCTCTACCCCTGCGGCCTGGCCACCGATTACTGCGTCCATTTCAGCGCCGTCGACGCCCTGAGGATGGGTTTCGAGGTGACGATCCTGC
>CALMWM010000118.1 GCA_937873435.1 uncultured Gallionellaceae bacterium | reverse complement strand
ATTTTTAGTTGCTGGTTATGCTCAGCCATCGGAAGGCGAACCCATTCGATCAGTTGTCCTCGAAACCGCCGAGTCCGTAATTGTTGTTTGGCATGTGCGCCCTGGGCAGGAAATTGCGGCCCATGTTCACCCGCACGGCCAAGACACATGGACGGTTTTATCTGGTTCAGCCGAGTATTTCCAAGGCAATGGGTGCGTATGTAACCTCAAGGCTAACGAGATCGCCGTAGCCAAGCCTGGCCAGGTGCATGGCGCAAAAAATATTGGCTCGGAGCCTTTTGTGTTCGTCTCTGTTGTCGCATCTGGTACCGCTGGCTATGCTCTGGCTGAAAAATAGCAGCCAATGTCGGAGCGCAAATGTCTGGTTCCAACCCTACGCTCAAGCGGGACTGCGCAAAAGCGCGCAGCCCCTTAGTTCCAGGTTCAGCGCCAGAACCGGAAGATTGATGTCCGCTCTCCAGGCTGTCATTACAAACGGCAAAACTATTGGACAGTATTCGTAATGAATAAAATGAACGAGGTTACCATCGGCGCGCCCATGATCGAGAGGGCGATTGCCCGCAGCCGCATTTATGCGCTGCTCGCGATGGGATTTCGTTATCCTGAAGAATACATTTACCGGCAATTTGCGGATGGTACGTACGCTGATACGATTGCCGGCGCCTTTAATGTGTGTGCGGTGGATTTGCTCGGCAATTTCGAGGCGCATATTGCCCCCCGAATGCTGGTTACGGTCTCATGCCAAGAACTTGAGTCGGAGTACCTCAGTGCTTTCGAAACCAACCTGCCAAAGCCCAGTGTTTCCCTTTATGAGAGCAGTCACCACCCGCAAGGCAGCAAGTCAGCACTGTTGTTGGAACTGAAGGGATTTTACCGCCATTTCGGTCTGGCAATCGCGGAAGAGGATTGCGGTCTCGATGACTCAATCGTTGCAGAACTGGAATTCATGCACTTCTTGACCGCCAAGCAAGCGCAGGGGGAAGAAGGTATGTTGGACAAGGCGCCATATCTGCGTGCGCAGCGGGATTTCCTCGGGCGGCATTTGGCAATTTGGCTGCCGGCGTTATGGACGGCGGTGGACGCAAAGCTTGATCAACCATTCTATAAGGCGCTTAGCGAGTTGGCGAGCGGCTTTGTGGCTCATGAAGTCGAGGAAGTGCGGCGCGAGATTGACCTTCTCGGATAATGGGGGAATAAGGATTGCCATGTTGCACGATAGCTATGGAAGACAAGTCGAATACTTGCGGTTGTCCGTCACAGACCGTTGCGATTTGCGTTGCACCTACTGCATGCCAGAAGATTTCAAGGGCTATGAGCAAACAGATGACTGGTTGACATTCGATGAAATCGAACGGGTGGTTCGTGCGTTTGCTCATTTGGGGGTGCGGCGCATCCGCTTAACAGGCGGTGAACCGCTGTTGCGCGGCAATCTGGCCGGCCTGGCTGGCCGTCTATCCGCAATACCCGGAATTGCCGATCTGTCTCTTTCCACCAATGCCACTCATCTGGCGAAAAACGCTCAGGCACTTCACAAGGCAGGCATTTCCCGGCTCAATGTCAGTCTGGATACTTTGAATCCGGCGCGATTTGCCGCAATCACCAAACGGGAAGCCCTCGCATCAGTGTTGAACGGCCTGATGGTCGCTAGTGAGATTGGTTTTGCCCCGATCAAGATCAACATGGTAGTGATGGCAGGCGTCAACGACGACGAAATCGATGCCATGGTTGCATTCTGTATGCAGCACGGCTTTATTCTACGCATGATCGAAACAATGCCGGTGGGAGAAACTGGCAGGAACGCCGGTTTCGTCGCGCTAGCCCCAATCCGGGAACGTCTTCGGTCACGCTTCGGCCTAGTGGATGGCGTTGTGCCCGGCGGTGGCCCCGCTCGCTATCTGGTTTCTCACGACCGACGGTTCCAGGTCGGTTTCATCACTCCCATGTCGCAGCATTTTTGCGAGACCTGCAATCGTGTGCGTTTGAGTGTCGATGGCACGCTTTATACCTGCCTCGGCCAGAACGACAAGGTGGATGTGCGGATCATGTTGCGTGCAGGGTGTAGCGATAGGGAATTGGCCGCTGCTTTGATCGAAGGCATTGAACGCAAGCCGTTCAAGCATGAATTCAAGGAAGCACCGGATAAAGTCATTCGTTTCATGTCCTCAACCGGGGGATGAGTATTGAGTTTGTCGATTCCCCAAGAAATAGGACATATTGGTATATTTCATTGAAGTTGTAACCTCTTCCCACGGCGTTCCGAACTCATCATCAGGGGAGCATAACATTGCTTTATCAAAACGTATTTTGGCGAGGTGGCTGATTATGGATAAGCGGGCCTTTATTGCTCCGGCGGAAGGGATTGGTATTATCATTTGGCAGGTCTTTCAGAGAGTTCTCTTATTTCTCTTACTTATGCTGTCCGTCATAACCACACAAGCTGCGGGGAATGCGCCCATAACGAGCGGAGGAAACGAGAGTATCGTATTTGGAATGGGTTGCTTTTGGGGAGCGGAAAAACGCATGAGCGCGTTGCCTGGGGTGGTTGCCGTTGAAAGTGGCTATGCGAATGGTGACATCGAGGGCAGCTACCAAGCCGTCATTTCGCACGAGTCGGCTTTGCGACGCACCAAGGCAAGCGGGCGAAACCATGCCGAAGTAGTGAAAGTAACTTTCGACCCTTCCAAGGTGAGCCTGGAAACCGTGCTGATCCATTTTTGGGAAAACCACGATCCGACCCAAGGTGATCGCCAGGGTAATGACGTCGGCAGCAATTACCGCAGTGCGGTCTACACGAGCAACGAGGCACAGCGGGCGGTTGCACTGAAAACCCGCGACACTTACCAAGCCGCATTGTTGCAACGCGGTTTCGGTTCCATCACCACCGAAATCGCGCTGTTGAAGAAATACTATCGGGCCGAGGAATATCATCAGGGCTACCTGAAAAAAAATCCGACAGGCTACTGTGGCCTGGGCGGCACCGGAGTCCCATATCCTCGTGCCAAACCCACCTCGTTCCTCAACGGCACAAAGGAACAGCTTTTGAATGTCAATGCGCTTAATTATCAACGACAGTTGATAGTATTCGAAGCTGCGGACTGCGCGTATTGCAAGCAATTCAAGTCGGAAGTCCTCGACCACTGGCAAGGCGACGTTGCGGTTACCCGTACCGTCAGCACAAGCCCTCCCTCCGATTGGAAACTGGAAAAGAGCCTGTTCGCCACACCAACCATCATTCTCTTCGAAAAAGGGCGCGAAATATCCCGCTTCACCGGCTACAGCGGCGACCAGATGCGCTTCTGGAAATGGCTGGGCTACCAGTTGCTGACGCCAGAACAGAAGAAAATCGCGTTTGAAAGCGGCACGGAACGTCCCTTCACTGGCTCGCATCTCGATGAAAAACGCCCCGGAAAATTCGTCGACCCGGTCACCGGCGCGCCGTTGTTTCGAAGCGACACCAAGTTTGATAGTGGCACGGGTTGGCCAAGCTTCTTCAACCCGATCAAGGGAGCTATCACCGAACATGTCGATGTCTCGCAAGGCATGCGGCGAGTCGAGGTGAGGAGCGCCAGTTCCGGCATCCATCTGGGGCATGTTTTCGAGGACGGACCTCCGCCTACTCACAAACGTTACTGCATCAACGGCAACGTGCTTAAATTCGTGCCAGACAATATCAAGTGAAGAAATTGATATCCTGTTAACTGCGGCCACACTTGGCAAGTTAACTGTTGACCGTCCGTTCGTCTTGTTCGCTATCCTTGGCGAACGGCCGTAAACGGGCAACGAATTCGCATGGAGCTATGACCGGATTGGGTCGAAAACGGAATTTCGTGACCTGACAGTGTGAATCAGATAAAGCCTGGATTGCCGTTCCGCTAAAACTTCACCCTCGTTTTCCGCAGAGAATACCGCAAGGCATGTCGCACCCTAGCGGTGCGCGCACTTTTTCCATCCGAACCATCGCCCGGATTTGGTGCCCGGCTGCACACGG
>CALMWM010000117.1 GCA_937873435.1 uncultured Gallionellaceae bacterium | reverse complement strand
CGAAATTGACAGACAGGATCAATAACCATGACCACGCAAAACCAATTATTTGATCTACTGAATCTTCCCCCCGGCGGCGAGGTCGCCGCGCCGCGCCGTGCGCCGTGGAAAATCCTGATCGTCGACGACGAGGGCGACATTCACGCAGTCACCAAGCTGGTGCTTGCCGATTTTACTTTCCGCGAAAGGGGGCTGGCTTTCGTCGACGCCTATAACGGCTACAGCGCCTGCAAAATCATGGAGGAGCAGCCGGATACCGCGGTCATCCTGCTCGACGTGGTGATGGAATCCCGCGATGCGGGATTGCAGGTGATTCAGCATATCCGCACCAAGCTGAACAACTCGCAGGTGCGCATCATCCTGCGCACCGGGCAACCCGGCGAGGCGCCGGAGCACGATGTCATCGTCAACTACGACATCAACGATTACAAATGCAAAACCGAACTCACCGCGCAAAAGCTGTTTTCCTCGCTGATCACCGCGCTGCGCTCCTTCGAGGCTATCGCCGCCGCCGAATCCGCTAGTCTCGGGCTGAAGCAAGCGCTCGAAGCCGTTCCCATGACCGATGCTGGCATGGCACGGTTCCTGTCGGGCTTGCTGATGCAGGTTGGCGCCATGCTGGGGGTTGCCGGGCGCGAACTGCTACTGTTGCGGAGGCGTTCCGATGAGCGCTTCACGCTGGTTGCCGCGCAGGGGAAACACGAGGCACACGCCGGCCAGGACGCCGCTACGCTGTTCGATGCGGCGACGCTGGCCGGATTGCGCCGGGTCGGCGGCCCCGGTGTCCTTGCCGCGCAGCACGGCGTTTTTTTAATTCCCTCCGCCGGCACGGTAATCTACGTCGAGGGGGAGATTGCGCTCAAGGAAGCCGACTGGATGGCGGTCGGGAAATACTGCGACAGGGTGTACCGGGCAATATGCAGTCGCGCCCCGAATGGGGAAATCTCAATGCTGACCCTCAATAATAGTTAAATTTTTTCAAAGCGCGTAAGGAGAAGAATCCATGTAGGTTGGGTTAGGCCGCCAGGCCGTAACCCAACAAACCCAATCTTCCACATAACCACCGGATTTGAATATTTTGTTTTTTTGTTGGGTTACGCGATGGTTCCGCTAACCCAACCGACATTCAGTAGGCCGAACCTGTGCTTCCATGCGGGCGTTGTCGCGCTATGCGCGGTTTTTTATAGCCGGGGCTGCCCCCTGCTATGTAAACAGCAGCGCGAAGCGCACAAAACCATACGGCGCAATGCCCTTCGGGGATTGCGCCTTACTCGTGTTAATCGTTATGCGCCATGTTGCCGCCAGCGATAAGACTCAAATTCTTCTTCCGAAATTAGAGCCATTTTTTGCAGATGCACAGCAACGGCTAAAATTGAACGTTCAAAGCGATTGGCTAGCTGTTCCACATCAGGGTTGTTTTTATAAGCTTCTTCTAGCATTTTCTTTTCTTCATCACTCCATGGAAAGTGTGATTTCGGTGGTTTGCCTTCAGATATGTTTTTTTGCCGCCGTTCTTCGGGCTGAATTTTTTGTTTGGATTTTTTGGGTTTTTCGTACTGAAAAATTTCTTCCGATAAGTCATAAAGTAGGCGAATGGTTTCTGGTCTGTTTGTAAGAGAACCATCATCCAATACCTCGCCAGTTTCTGGATGTATTCCTTTTGCCAATAACTTTAGTTGTTCACTTAATCTCATAAGCACTCGCCAGAAATTTTACGCATAATATCAATATAGACATCCCAAAACACACCGACAATACCACCTTCGAGGTGTCCAATCTGGAATGCATCCAGCAATGCCTTGTTTCTCTTCGAGGCGAAATCAAATCATGGCGGCAGGCTAAATTGATCCCCACTCCGCTCATCAACAACAATAACGCAAAATTCACGGAAAATCATTGCCTTCGGTTTCTGAACCGAATCCGAATCTAAAGCGCGGGCAGTTCCCGGATGATCCGGTAATCCGCATCGTTCATCGGGACAAAGCGGGTGGCCCGGAGGTTATCCAGCAATACCTTGTCTTTTTCGCTGTCGGCTTCCAGGAAGACTTTGCGGATTTTGTCCTTGAGCGGTTCGCACAGATGGCCGCGATAGACGATCGGGTCCATCGGGATAGGCTCCGATTGCCACAGCACCTGGATGTCCTCGGCCTTGGCCCTGCCGTTGCGCACCAGTTCGCTGAGGTAGGTGCCGGATACGAAGGCTGCGTCCACCTGGCCGTTTAGCACTGCAAGGGCGGCTTTGGGATGGTCGCCGGCGTAGGTGATATGGCCGAAGTATTTAGTGATCGGCATCCCGGTTACCTTGGGAAAAACATGCGACGGCAAGACGGTGCCGGAGGTGCTGACCGGGTCGGTGAAGGCCAGGGTTGCGCCGCGCAGGGAGGCTATCGTGGGGAAGCGTCCCCCTTTTTTCACGATCAGCATCGAACGGTAAAATGCTCCCTCTTCCCGGAATGCGCCCGCTTTCTTGGCGTAGGTGGCGAATACGGTGATGTCGGGGTCGCTGTTTTTCGCCGAGATATAGGATGCCGGCCCGAGCACGGCCAAGTCTATCGAGCCGGCCAGCAGGCCTTCCGTCACCGAGCCGTAAGAGGATGGCGCGACGGCGACGACCGGTTTGCCCAGGGCCGTTTCGAGCCGCTTGAACAAAGGCTGGTACGCGTTCAACTGCTTTTGGGTATCTTCCATGGGGATCACGGAAAAGCGCAGTTGCCCCGGATTCTCGCAGCCGTAAGCCGCTTCCGCGCCGCTGACCAGCAGCATCGAGAGTGCGACGCCGAATACGAAATGTTTAATGCGCCATGCCGTCATGCTTGAAATCTCCTCGGATCAAAATGGGTTCGATGTCGCTAGCGCTTGCCGGGCGATGGAAATAATAGCCCTGGATGTCGTCGCAACCGGCGGTTTTCAGGTGGATCATCTGTTCGCGGGTTTCGACGCCTTCGGCAATAATGCTGAGGCCGAGTTTGTGCCCCAGGGCGATAGTCGAGGCGACGATTTCCAGGTCGCCTGTGTCGTTGCGGATATTTTTAATAAAAGTCCGGTCGATTTTTATCGTGTGAACCGGGAACATCTTGATGTAACCCAGGCTGGAAAAGCCGGTGCCGTAGTCGTCGATTTCTATGCTGAAGCCCTTCTTCGCGAGGATTTCCAGGATTCTTACCACCCGCTCGGGATGATTCATGAAGCAGCTTTCGGTGATTTCCAGTTTCAGCAGTTCCGGCGCCAGTTCATAGTGATCCACGGCGTCGCACAATTCCCGCACCAAGTGCATGTCGTTCATCTGGCGCGCGGAAATATTGACGGCTACCGGAACTAGCGGAATTCCGCGTTGGCGCCATTCCGTCAGTTGCAGGCAGACGGCTTCGACCACCCATTTTCCCAGCGCCGAAATCAGGCCGTTTTCTTCGGCCAGCGGGATGAATTCGCCGGGAAAAATCAGGCCGTGTTTGGGATGATTCCATCTTATCAATGCTTCCAGTCCGCTCAGGCGGAAATCGGACAGGCCGACTTGGGGTTGGTAATGAATGCAGAATTCCTGGTTTTCCAGCGCCCGCCGCATCCCGTGCTCAAGTTCGAGGTGCAGGCCGGCCTTGCTGTTGAGGGCTTGGTCGAAGAAGCGGAAGGTTCCCCGTCCGGCGCGCTTGGCTTCGTACATGGCGGTGTCGGCGTGCTTCAGCAGCGTCTCGATGTCCTGTCCATCCTGCGGGTACAAGGCAATGCCGATGCTGGGGCGCACTTCCAGGTCGTGTCCGTCCAGGTTACGGCAGGGTTCCCCCACCGTTTCCACCATTTTGGCCGCGATCGCGGCCACATCGCCGACGCTTTCCACTTCGGTTACCAGTGCGACGAATTCGTCGCCGCCGAAACGCGCGATCACGTCCGCTTCGCGCAAACAACCGAGGAGCCGGGAGGCGACCGTTTGCAACAATAAATCGCCGACGCGGTGGCCGAGGGAATCGTTGATGGTTTTGAAACGGTCGAGATCGACAAACAGCGTGGCGTAGTGTTTGCGGCTGCGTCTTGCGCGGGAAAGATGGCTGGCGGACATTTCGGCAAACAGCAGCCGGTTGGGAAGGCCGGTCAGATGATCATGCGAAGCGATGTGGTAAGCATTGTTTTTCTCGTTCTCCAGCTGTTCGATCAGTCGCTGTTTTTCCCGTTCCGTGACGGTCAACGCATGGTGGATGCGGCGCTGTCGGTAGGCCAGCGCGGTCATCGAAAACATTGTCAGCAGCACCCCTGCGGAAACTGCCAGCGCCCACCAGACATAACGCTGGCGATTCGGCGCGATGTCCTTGAGAATCTCGTCACGATCCCGGCTCACCGCCACGGTCATCGGGTAATTCTTGGCTTTTTCGAGCGCGAAGGCCGCCAGGGTTCCTTCGCCCGGACGGGCAAATACATCCGACCCTGTCCGGGCCTTCTGAAAATAGGCGGCACTATTGATGCCGCGGTTGACCGACAGCGTTACGCCGTTCGACTCCGCCAGCTGGAAACCGTTCTCGTCGATGATCTCGATGCGCGCCCCGGTTCCCAAATTAACCCCTTGGTACAGCCGGAGGAAATACCCCAGATCCAGGTAGGCGGCGAGATAACCCTGGAAATCGTTTTGCGCGCTAAAACGCAGCAGCAAGGGAATGCGCCAGGCTTCGCTGGCATCTTCGGGCGGATGTCCGACGACGATGGAGGGGATGGCGGCCGAGTCGGACCAGCGCTTGCCGGCCTGCTCGATCAGGTTGGCAAACCCCGGTTCGGCCTTGGCGCGCGAAGAGGTGTGGAGCAGTTGGCTGTTCCGGTCGAAAATCGCCAGCCTGACGTAGGCGCGGTCGCCCAGCAAGGTCGGGTTCAGGTAGGCCAGCGCCTTGCGTTCTCCGCCGACGTAATCGGCCGCGAGTTTGGTGTAGAGCGTCATGCGCTCCAGAACCTGGCTGAGATTTTCAGCGGCGACGTGGGCAATATTCTTATTGTTGGCGAGCGCATTCTGAATCGCCAGTTTCTCGTCTTCTTCGATGCGCGACATGACCAGCGACCAGATCAGGGCCAGCAATAGCACGGCCAGGAATATCGGCCCGAGAATCAATCCCGACCAGCCTGCAAAGAAATCACGCGCCCCGGCGGCGAGTCTTGGTGCAATGGTTGGGTTCATTCGGTTTGTCGGATGCAGTCAGGGCGTCGTTTGGGCTTGCGAAGAAAGTCGAGGGAAGTGTACGGTGTGCGAATTGCACAATTGTGACCGGGGCAGAATTAATCGGGCCGCCCTGAAAATACCGCGCGCCACTGGCGCAAAACCGGCGGTGCTTGGTGCGCTAGGCGTCTTGTTGCGCCTGGATGGCGGTGATGGCGACGGTGTTGACGATGTCGGTGACGGTGCAGCCCCGGCTCAGGTCGTTGACCGGCTTGTTCAGGCCTTGCAGGATGGGGCCGATGGCGACCGCACCGGAGGTGCGCTGCACGGCCTTGTAGGTGTTGTTGCCGGTGTTCAGGTCCGGGAAGATGAAGACGGTGGCGTGGCCGGCGACTTCGCTGTCGGGCATTTTGGTGTGCGCGACGGAGGCGTCCACCGCGGCGTCGTACTGGATCGGCCCTTCCAGCTTGAGTTGCGGGGCGCGTTGGCGGGCGATGCGCACCGCCTCGCGCACCTTGTCCACCGACGTGCCGCTGCCGGAGTCGCCGGTGGAGTAGGAAAGCATCGCGATGCGCGGTTCGATGCCGAAGCGGGATGCGGTGGCGGCGGCGGTGATGGCGATCTCGGCGAGCTGTTCCGCGGTGGGGTCGGGGTTCACCGCGCAGTCGCCGTAGACCACCACCTGGTCGGACAAGCTCATCAGGAATACGCTGGAAATCAGGCTCGCGCCGGGCCGGGTGCGGATCACCTGGAAGGCCGGCCTGATGGTGTGCTGGGTGGTGTGCAGCGCGCCAGAAACCATGCCGTCGGCGTCGCCCAGGTGGACCATCAAGGTGCCGAAATAGCTCACGTCCTCGACCATGTCCCAGGCCATCTGCGGGGTGACGCCCTTGTGGCTGCGCGCGGCATGGAGGGCGGCGGCGTAGCGCTGGCGCAATTCGGAGTGGGTCGGGTCGATGATGCGGGCCTTGTCCAGGCGCAGGCCGAGCTGGGCGATGGTGCGGCGGATCTGCTCGGGGTCGCCGAGCAGGGTGATGTCCACCACGTCGCGCAGCAGCAGGATTTCGGCGGCCTTGAGGATGCGTTCCTCGGCGCCTTCCGGTAGTACGATATGCTTGCGTTCTTTCTTGGCGCGCTGGATCAGCTCGTATTCGAAGCGCAGCGGGGTGATGTGTTTGGCTTCTCCCAGCGTGAAACGTCCGTTCAGCGCGGCGCGGTCGAGCTGGCCCTCCAGCAGCCCCAGCGCAGCGGCGACCTTGCGCGGGTTGCCGGGGGCCAGGTGAGGTTCGACGGCGTTCACCGCGGTGGCGGTGAGGTAGGTGTCGCTCCCCACCATCAGCAGCGGCACCCGCGAACGCGCCAGGCCGTCGATCAGCTTGAGGATCTGCGGGGCGGGCGGCAGCCCGCCGGTGAGCAGCACCCCGGCAATTTGCGGATAATTTTCCGAAGCGTCGGCGAGCAGGGTGCCGACGATGATGTCGGAACGGTCGCCGGGGGTGATGATCAGGCTGCCGTCTTCGACGTGGTCGAGGAAATGCGGAAGTTCCATCGCGGCCACCTTGAAATGCAGCACTTCGCGGCTGAGCCCGTCGGGGTTGCCGCTGATGTGCTCGGCGCCGAGCGCGGCGGCCACTTCGCCGACGGTGGGCATGTCGAGTATCGGTTGTTCCGCCAGCAGGTAGACCGGCGCTTGCGCCGCGATGCGCCCGGCGAGGGCGTGCAGGATTTCAGCGCGCAACGCCGCAGGGGTGCGGTTGACCGCGATGGCGAATACCTGGCAGTGGCGCTCGGCCAGCGCGGCGTCGATGGCCTGGATGTCGTCGCTGATTTCCCAGTGCTTGCGCCCCTTGCCGTTGAGTACCGGCACCACCATGCAGCCCAGGTGGTTGGCCAGTTCCAGGTTGAAATCGAACTCCAGGCCCGGCGCGGCGCCGCTGAAATCGGAACCCTCGCAGATCACCAGGTCGTAGTGCGCTTCCAGCGCCTTGAATTTCTCCAGGATGGCCTTGGTCAATTCGTCCTTGTTGCCCGCCGCCGTCAGTTCGTGGGCCTCCTCGGCGAGGCAGCCGTAATAGCTGGAAGGGGTTTCGGACAGGCGGTAGCGTTCCGTCATCAAGGCGATCACGCTGTCGTTGGGCGTTGCCACGATAGGGCGGAAAAAACCGACGCGGTCGCCGTAGACCGAAAACAGCTCCATGAAGCCGATGGAAACCGCCGATTTTCCGCTGCGCGGCGCTGCGCCGGCGATGTAGAGGCTGTTCGCCATAATTTCGAGTCCACCAGGGGCAAATTTAAACGTAGCGAAGCCGATCCGCTGCACGTGAAATAACGGTATTGAAGCGCATTTCAGCAGGAATTGAAACGCCGAACTGCCGGAGAGCATTTGTATCGGTCTATATTTAAGCAATCTATTGTTTCAATTGCGTTGCGTTGCGTTGCGTTGCGTTGCGTTGCGTCCGTGCTGTGCGGCGGGAGCGCGGAGCGAACTTGCCAAGCAGCGAATGCAGTACTAGTATTAATTAACGTTCGTTAAGTTGATTGCGGGCGGACAAGAAGACGATGAGGAATTTAATGGCCGAGAAAGCCCCCAGGAAAAATATGCGCGAAGAGATCCTCGAACTGTCGATCCCGCTCTTCGCCAAAGCCGGGCATGACGGCGTCTCCATGCGTGATGTGGCGGCTGCCGCGGGCGTCACGCCGGCCGCGCTGTACTATCACTTTTCCGACAAGGAGCAGCTTTACCTGGATACGGTGGCCCATGCTTTCAAGAAAAACGCGGACACCCTGAAAGCCGCCCTCGACACTGCGGAACCGCCGTGGACGCGGCTTGAGTCGTTCGTCGCGGCGACCGCCCGCTTGCTCGTGGCGAAAAAGGATATTCAACGGATGATGCAGTGGGTGCTGTTGGATGGCGACGAGCAGCGCGGACACAAGCTGGCGGACAAGGTATTCCAGGACTTGTTCGTCGATGTCCATAAGCTGGCGGGTGAACTCGGGCCGGGCTATGACGCCCACCTGCTGGCGATTTCGATCTTCGGTCTGCTGGTTTTCCCGTTCGAAGCTGGCAATTTCCGCCGCTTCCAGCCGGGGTACCGGCCGCAGCACGAAGACCCGGCGGTACTGGCGCGGCACGTGGTTGGCTTGCTGCGCAACGGCCTGGCAGGTGGAGTCGGCAGCGGATGCGACGCGCCCGGGAGCTTGCCGATACCCGCACTGACAAATTCAACCGACGTTTAATCAAGGAGAAAACCATGTCCATTCGGCGCGGAGATAAGAGATGAACAACCGCATCGTATCTCGCCTGCTGCTTTTGCTCTCCGGGCTGGCGGCGTTGCCTGCTGCTGCTGCGCCGTGGCTGATCGCCACCCCGGACGAATCCGCGCGCGCGGGCTCGCCTATCCTGTTCGAGGTCGTCAAGCCGCCGACGCAGGCCGATTGGCCGACCACGCTAAAGCTGAGGTTGGTGCGCAACGGCAGGGCGCACGAAGTGGAACTGCGCGCGGAAGAGCCGGCGACCGGGGATTCCCCGCGCCGGAGCTATCGCGGCAGCGTGCCCAAGAATCTTGCGGGGCTGGTTCGTGCCGATCTCGCCGGCGCCGAATCGAACCGGCTGGCCTTGCTGATCA
>CALMWM010000116.1 GCA_937873435.1 uncultured Gallionellaceae bacterium | reverse complement strand
ACAAGGACACCGCCGGCCCGGCCGTCAACCCGCTGATCAAGATCATCAACATCGTAGCGCTGATGATTGTGCCGCTGCTGTAATGCGGTAGAGGTTGTGAGAAAAAACAGGCCGACGAAAGTCGGCCTGTTTTTTTGGTAAACTGACATCGTTGCTATTTTATGTTGAGCATCTCCAATGAAAACGGGACCGATTGAGCTTGACGAGATCATTATGGCTTTGCGCCTTCTTGGTGGCCAAGCTCAAGCGAAATACATAAAAGACAAGGTTACTGAGCTTAGAGGCGGAATGCCTGCGCATTACGGGCGCTCACATTCGTATCGCGAGACGATTCAAAAGAAAATTGAAGATCATTGCCCGCAGTCAGAAAACTGGAAGCTGTCGAACGAACCATACTTTGAGAGGATAAGTCGTGGCGTATATCGGCTAATGGGAAAAGCAGGCACAGATCAACAGACTCGCAACACCCTTGAGGACTTTCTCGAAAGGCAAGTGGTTTCCGACCTAGAAGCGCTAGCTGACGAAGAAAGCGGCACAGAGGGCGGGAAGACGGCAAAGCTTATTTCATATTTTGAGCGCAACCTAAAACTCCGGGCAGCGGCTATCGCATTCCATGGAGCGACTTGCAAAGTCTGTGGCTTCAACTTCGAGGTAACTTATGGTGAGCATGGAAAGAGCTACATTGAGGTCCATCACCTAATTCCAATCTCTTCGCTTCCCGAGCCATCGACCATCAATCCCAGAGAAGATCTCACCGTGCTGTGCTCCAATTGTCATCGAATGATTCATCGCAAACGCGAAACCCCTCTTTCAATAGATGAGCTTCGTAACATTCTCGCGAAGTAAAAGTAGATACTGGATGCAGCCGTAGGCGGAATCCGGGGGGGGCGAAAGGTTAAATTTCCAAAATCATGCGCATAGATTCACACCAAAGCCAAACCATACTCGAAACATCACGCAGATTTCTGGGTGAAGGGGTAACAGTCATGCTGTTCGGTTCGCGAGTCGATGACGCGGCCAAGGGCGGCGATGTGGATTTGTACATCGAAACCCCTATGTCGCTGGGAATCTGGCGGAAGGCGCAATTGCTGGCGGAACTGGAAAAACGCCTGGGGTTGCCGGTGGATTTGGTGCTGCATACCCTAAATGAACCGGAAAAGCCTATACATCGTATCGCCAAGCTGACGGGAGTGCCTTTGTCATGAATGAAATTGCAGCCTTGGCGGAGCGGAAAGCACACCTGTCGCGGAAACTCGGGGCGATAAACCGGATGGTCGGGCATTTGAGCTATAGCCGGAGCCGTTTGCCTTATCCGATAGCAAGCGTGAATGCCTTGGGCGAGGCTGAACTGGAATCCGTTTCGGCGCTGGTGGAGCGCTTCGGTAAGCTGCAAGACTTGTTGGGTAATGTGTTTCGCGAGTTGCTGGTCTTGTCGGGAGAGGACGCGACGGACATGAACGACGTGCTTAGTCGTTTGGAGAAGGTCAGTGTGCTTGATTCCGCCGACGATTGGCGCGGGTTGCGGGCGCTTCGTAATCTGGGGGTACACGATTACGATGACGACGATTCAGGAAAGTCCGAATTCATAAATGAGATGGCTGCCCAGTCGGTGACGCTGGATCGAGTCGCGGAGCGGGTGCTGGCATACTGCCGTGAAAAATTGAATGTCCAGAGTTGCTGAGTGGGGTAATTACCCAGTTAGGTAACTGAAAATAAAGCCGGTATAATTCCCGGCTTTATTTTTGGAGGTTAGCCATGGGTCTTGACAGGGTTCCGTCCGGGCGTGATTTGCCCAACGATTTCAACGTCGTCATTGAGATTCCGATGCACGGCGAGCCGGTGAAATACGAGGTGGACAAGGAGACCGGTGCGATGTTCGTCGATCGCTTCATGAACACCGCGATGCACTATCCCTGCAATTATGGCTACATTCCGCATACTCTGTCCGAAGACGGCGATCCGGTGGATGTGTTGGTGATTACCCCGGTGCCTCTGCTGACGGGCGTGGTAGTGCGCTGCCGCCCGGTCGGGATGTTGAAGATGGAAGATGAGGCCGGCAAGGATGCCAAATTGCTGGCGGTGCCAGTGGATAAGCTCTCCACGCTATACCGCGGGCTGGTTTCCTTCCGTGAACTGCCGCAAGTGGTGTTGGCGCAGATCGCCCATTTCTTCGAGCATTACAAGGATCTGGAGCCTAATAAATGGGTCAAGGTAGAGGGCTGGGTCGGACCGGAAGAAGCCAAAGTGGAAATCATGGATGGCGTTAAACGCTACCAGGATACCTCCGATAAGCCGATGTTCTGATGAAAGTCTGTATTCTTTCCGATAGTCATGACAACCGCTTGCTGCTGGCAGCGGCAGTGGAGGAGGCCAAGGCGCTGGGCGCCGAGGCGGTGATCCACTGCGGCGACCTGGTGGCGCCCAATATGTTGAAGATGTTCAGAAATCTGGAAATGCCGGTGCACCTGATCCACGGCAACAACACCGGCGATCTGTACACCTTGTCGCGGATGGCGCACGAGCCCGGCAGTCATATCCATTTTCACGGCCAGGATGCCGGAATCGATCTCGGCGGGCGGCGCGTGTTCATGGTGCACTATCCGCACTATGCGCGCGCAATGGCCTGCACCGGCGAGTGGGATGTGGTGTGTTGCGGCCATGATCACAAGGTGAAAATCGAGCAGATTCCCAACATCCAGGGCGGCAAAACCTGGCTGGTGAATCCTGGCACGGTGGGCGGCGTGGCGGCGACGCCGACCTATATCATGGCCGACCTGGAGAGGCTGAGTTTCGAAATCCATGAGTTGCCAGGGCATGGCATGGAAAAGAAATTCTGATTTGAACATAAGAATATTCAATCAATTATTCCCGATTTGACAATGGATTACCTCATGGTTTCGAGGTAACATTGCGACCGGTTTTTAGTATCTTGAAGTCAAATTTAAGCAATATGCGACGGAGGTAAATCTGATGACGGAAGTCGTTGCAACCAACCAGACCATTCTGGTCGTGGGAGGCGGCATCAGCGGCATGACGGCGGCGCTAGAAGCGGCTGAATGCGGCAAGAATGTCGTGCTGGTAGAAAAGAACGCCATGCTGGGCGGGCGTGTTTCCCAGCTTTATCGCTATTTTCCCAAGCTGTGCCATCCGGTATGCGGCCTGGAAATCAATCAGCGCCGTACCAAATTCAATCCGCGCATCAAGGTGCTGACCCAGGCGGAAGTGACGGAAATCACCGGCAGCGCCGGCGATTACACTGCCACCGTCAAGCTCAGCCCACGCTACGTCAATGAGAATTGCACGGCTTGCGGCGCTTGTTCCGACGCGGTGCAGACCGAAGTGGCGGACAGCTACAACTACAACCTGGGCAAGGTCAAAGCGGCTTACCTGCCGCACAAGATGGCCTACCCGCAGCGTTTCGTGATCGATCCGTCGATCATCGGCACGCCGGAAGCGGAAGCCGCCAAGGCTGCCTGCAAGTACAATGCCATCGACCTCGATATGCAAGAGGAAACCGTCCAGTTCAAGGCCGGCGCGGTGGTCTGGGCGACCGGCTGGAAGCCCTACGATGCAGCCAAGATCCAACCTTACGGCTACGACCGCTTCTCCAACGTGATTACCAGCGTCGAGTTCGAGCGCTTGTCCGACCCGCACGGGCCGACCAAGGGCAAGCTGCTGCGTCCGTCCGACGGCAAGGAAGCCAAGAACGTCGCGTTTATCCAGTGCGCCGGTTCGCGCGACGAAAACCATCTGCGCCATTGTTCGCGCATTTGCTGCATGGCCTCGCTCAAGCAGACCAACTACGTGCGTGAAGCTTTCGGCGACGAAGGCAAGTCGACGATCTATTACATCGACATTCGCGCGATCGACCGTTTCGAGGACTTCTATGCCAAGGTGTGGAACGACCCCAACGTCACTTTCATCAAATCCAAGGTGGCCAAGGCCGTCCAGGACGAGAAGAGCGGCGACGTGGTGTTGCACGGCGTGAATACCGAGGGCTATCAGCGTTATGCCTCCGCGCATGATCTGGTGGTGCTGGCGGTGGGCATGGAGCCCAGCGTCAAGGGTATGAATCTGCCGATGGAAATCGTCGCCGATGCGAGCGGCTTTATCGAAGGCGACGTGAAAAACGGCGGTTTCTTCGGCGCCGGTTGCGCTTCCAATCCGCTGGACGTGAACCGTGCGGTGCAATCCGCGACCGCCAGCGCATTGCGGGCGATTCAAGTGATTAACCGTGTAGCCAGAGCGGAGGGTTAATTAAATGGCAGATATGAAAATAGCAGCATACATTTGCCAGGGTTGCGGTCTGGGCGAACGCCTGAATACCGCCGCATTGGCAAAGGTGGCGCAGAAGGAAGGCAAGGCTGCGCTGGTCAAGGAACATGCGTTCCTGTGCAACGCCGAAGGCGTGCAGATGATCCGCGACGACATCGCCAACGAGGCGGTTACGCACGTGGTGATCGGCGCTTGTTCGCGCCGTGCCAAGACTGAAGCATTCGGTTTCACCGATGTCGCGGTGATGCGCGCCAATTTGCGCGAAGGCGTGATCTGGTGTCAGCCGGATACCGACGAAGCGCGCGAATTTACCCAGGAAATGGCGGAAGACTATATCCGCATGGGGTGCGCCGAAGCCAAGAAGGTCAAGCTGGCGGAAGTCAATCCTGCTACGGCGACTTGCCGTCGCGTGTTGGTGGTGGGCGGCGGCGTTTCCGGCATGACGGCGGCGCTGGAAGCTTCCCGCGCAGGTTACGAAGTGGTGCTGGTCGAAAAGACCGGTGCACTGGGCGGCTGGGCCTCCAAGCTATACAAGCGCACGCCGGCCCGCTCGCCGTTCGCTGACCCGCAGGATACGCCGGTCGCCGAATTGACGGCCGCTATCGAAGCCGACGGCAACATCAAGGTTTACCTCAACAGCGTCACCAGCAAGACTGCTGGCGCGCCCGGACGTTTCAATGTCGACATCAGCCAGGAAAGCGGTTCCACCGTGACCGAACTGGTCGGCTCGATCATCCAGGCCACCGGTTTTTCGCTGTACGACGCCAACAAGCTGCCCGAGCTGGGTTACGGCAAGAGCGCCAACGTGGTCGACCAGGCTGGGCTGGAAGCGCTGGCCAAGGCTGCCAACGGCGGTGCGATCAAGCGTCCGTCCGACGGCGGCGAAGTCAAGACCGTGGTATTCGTGCAGTGCGCCGGTCAGCGCGACGACAGCGGTACGCATCTGGCGTATTGCTCGGGTTCTTGCTGCCTGACCTCGGTCAAGCAGGCGATGTACTTCAAGGACGCCAACCCGGACATCGATACCGTGGTGGTCTACCAGGATCTGCGGATGCCCGGCAACGGCGAGGACTTCTATCGCAGCGGCCAGAACAAGGGCGTGATCTTCACCAAGGGCAAGGTATCCAGCGTCGAAGCGACCGGCAACACCTGCAAGGTGAATTTCCACGACTTGATCCTCAACGACCAGACCGCCATCGAAGACGCCGACCTGGTGGTGCTGGCCACCGGCCAGGTGCCGAACTCCGGGACCGACATCGAGTTGCTCCAGGTCGCCGAAATGGAAGCCGTGAGCAGCACCACGCCGGAAATCGAAGCCCGTATTGCAGGCCTGAAAGGCGCGTCGATCCTGAATCTTCAGTATCGTCAAGGCCCGGACATGCCGCAGCTGAAATACGGCTTTACCGATTCGCATTTTATCTGCTTCCCCTATGAAACGCGCCGTACCGGCATTTACTCCGCCGGCCCGGTTCGCCGTCCGATGGACATGGCGCAAGCGATGGAAGACGCTACCGGTGCAGCGATGAAAGCGATCCAGGTGGTCGAGAACGCTTCGCTCGGCCGCGCCGCTCACCCGCGCTCCGGCGACTTGTCGTTCCCCAGCTTCCGCCGCGAAGGCTGCACCCAGTGCAAACGCTGCACGGTGGAATGCCCGTTCGGCGCGATCGACGAAGACGAACAGCGTTACCCGGTGTTCAACGAATCGCGTTGCCGCCGTTGCGGCACCTGCATGGGCGCCTGCCCGGTGCGTGTGATCTCCTTCGAGAACTACTCGGTCGAGAGCGTCGGTCAGCAGATCAAGGCCGTGGAAGTTCCCGACGAATTCTCCGAGAAGCCGCGCATCCTGATCCTGGCCTGCGAAAACGACGCCTACCCGGCGCTCGACATGGCGGCGATGAACCGTAATGTCTACAGTGCCTTCGTACGGGTTATTCCAGTGCGTTGCCTGGGTTCGGTCAACACCATTTTCGTTACCGACGCGCTTAACAGCGGCTACGACGGCGTGATGATGATGGGTTGCAAGCACGGCGACGATTACCAGTGTCACTTCGTCAAGGGCTCCGAACTGGCCAACTACCGCATGAGCAAGGTGGACGACACCTTGAAGAGCATGGGGCTGGAAAAGGAACGGGTACAGACTTTCGAAGTGGCGATTACCGATATTGATCGTGTGCCCCAATTGATCAACGACTACGCGGCCAAGATTCAGGAAATCGGCATGAGCCCGTTAAAGGGCTTTTAGTCAAAACAGGTCTAGGAGACGGCATATGAGCAAATACCGTAATAGTTTCCTCAAGGAAGTCGAGGAAAAAGTCGAGGAAGGCAATTGGGTCAAGATGTGTATGCAGTGCGGCGTCTGCGCCGGCTCATGCCCGTTCGGCCCGCACTGGGCGCACCCGCCGCAAGAGATATTCATGATGATCCGCGCCGGCAAGCGCGAGGAAGTCCTGAGCTCCGATTCGATGTGGATGTGTACTTCGTGCTACCAGTGCATCGTGCGCTGCCCGCGCAAGTTGCCGATCACCCACATCATGCACGGCCTGGCGACTTACGCATCGCGCCTCGGCCTGGTACCCAAGTCGCAGCCGACCCAAGCATTCGGCCAGCTGTTCTGGGACAACCTGGTCAAGGTCGGTCGCGTCAACGAGCTGAAATTGTCCCTGGGTTTGTACTTCAAGGACGGCTTCGGCCAAGGCGTCAAGAACGCGATGGCAATGCAGAGCGTCGGCTTGGGTCTGATGAAGGCCAAGCGCCTCAACCCGATGGAGTTTTTCGGCGGCCACGGCGTATCCGACAAGAGCGGCTTCCATGCCATGCTGAAGAAGGCGCAGGAAATCGAAGACCAGCGCAAGAAACCGGCCTAAGGAGAGACACATGGCTAAACAGTATTCATTTTATCCCGGCTGTTCGTCGCAGAAGGGGGCATCGTCCTCCAACTACCTGACTTCGACCAACTCGATGTGCAAGTACCTCGACATCCAGTTGAACGAGATTCCCGACTGGAATTGCTGCGGCGCGTCGATCGGCTACGCCGGCGGCGGCGAGTTGCCGCGCATCACCTTGTCGGCACGCAACATCGCCTTGTCGGAACAACACAATCCCGGCCAAGACGTGGTCGCTACGTGCGCCGCCTGCTGGCTCGCCACTCGCGAAGCCAAGGAACGTCTCGACCATAGCGAGCAAATGAAGGCCGATGCCAATACCGCGCTGAAAGAAGCCGGCCTGGTTTACAACGGCCAGCAGAAGGCGCGCCACATGGTCGAAGTGCTGATCGAGGACATCGGTTTCGAAGCGCTCGGCAAGGGCGTCAAGAAACCGCTCAAAGGCCTGAAGATCGCCGGTTACGTCGGTTGCCAGACCAACCGTCCGTTCGGCGTGAACGGAGAATCCTTCGAAAACCCGATGTACCTCGACAACATGATCGAGACGCTGGGCGCCGAAGCCGTCACCTACGATCAGAAAGTAACCTGCTGCGGCGGCGCGCTGGCCTTCTCCGAACCGGAAAAGAGCCAGAAACAGATCAAGGACATCATCGAATCCGCCTACGACCACGGCGCCGACATGATCGTCACGCCTTGCCCGCTGTGCCAGGCCAACGTGGAAATTTACCAGGGTGAAGTGAACAAGCGCTTCGGCACCAAGTTCAACATCCCGGTGACTTACTACTCGCAGCTGATCACCGTCGCCTATGGCGGCAGCGCCAGCGAAGCGGCGCTGGACGGCCAGTTGATCCGAGCCACCAAGCTGGAAGATTTGGCCGGCAAGTAAGCGTAATATAATGCAGTAAAATTAAGGGGCGCCGTGCGGCGCCCCTTGTTGTTTTCAGGAGATATTCACGATGATGATCAAAGCCCCCAAAACCCTCGACGAATACATCGACCTGGTGCATCAGGCAGTCTATGAGATCGACGAATTGCGTTCGATGGTGGAAGACGACGATGACCAGAAGGGCATGATCCTGCCTTGGGTCGATGAGATGGACAAGGAATTGCGCGCTTTTTACGCCAGCATGGTGGACGGCAGCTACAAGTTCGACCCCAACGGCCCCGACCTGCCGTTCATGGAGATCGTCAAGAAATTCGGCGGAACCATTTCCTTCAAACCGTTGTTGGCCATTATCAACAAGACCCATCGCTTCGGGCTGGACATTGACGGAAAATAGCTTGCAAGCGCGCTGCCATGGCAACAGCAGCGCGTTGAAATAACAGCTTGGTTAGTCTGTTACAGTATCACGCTGCGAGCAACGTCGCACAGGCCTCGTACCTTCGAGGCGCTCATATTTCCAAGCCATCGGCTTTGCCTGTGGTATCTGAATGCTCAATCCCCAATGGGCGAATTCATCACGATTACGGTTTCCGACTTGAACTCGGTAAGCGAACCCTTCTGAACGTGATGGTAAACTTATAACCGTTTGCAACGAATCCGGCGTTAATTTCCCCTCATTCCCATTCTTTCTTAAGCAGGGTGCTAGCGT
>CALMWM010000115.1 GCA_937873435.1 uncultured Gallionellaceae bacterium | reverse complement strand
GAGAACACCGGCCGCATCAGGGCCAGGTTGAGGATGTCCGGGCAGTCATAGCCGGTAGTCATCATCCCCACGGTGACACAGACGCGGGCCTTGCTGGTCTTATAGCTGGCCAGGACGTTGGCCGATCCCATCAGGTTGTTGTTGGTGAAGTTGATGGTGTACTGCTGGGCCTCGGGGATGAGGGAGGTGACTTGGACGGCGAAGTCGGATTGATATTGGCCGGGAAACAGGGCATCGGCCATTTCGTTGAGGGTCTGCGTCAGCTTGGCGGCGTGGTTCTGGCTGACGGCAAAGATGATGGCCTTGCCGATCTCGCCGCTGATGGGGTCGCGAAGAGCATTCTTCAGGAAGGTCTCGCAGAACACCCTATTCGTGGCCTCGGAGAAGAATTTCTTCTCGAAGTCCTTCTGGTAGAAGATCTGCTCGGCGTTGTCACCGTTATCGGTGGCTGCCATCACCGAATAGCCCTGGTCCGATAGCAGTTGGGTGGTGATCTCGGTACGGGCATCGACCACGAACGGGTTAATCAGGAAGCCTTCGCGCACGCCATCCAGGAGCGAGTATCGGAACGACGGATCGCCGGTCTCACAGCCGAAGGTGCGGTAGGTGTCCAGCAACAGGCGGCGTTCCAGTTCGCGGGGATCGCGAGTGGTCGGCGCGGCGTTGTCGAACTTCTTCAGGTAGTCCTTGGGCGTGGCTGTCAGGCCCAGCTTGTAGCCAACGAAATACTCGAACACGGCGCGGGCATTGCCGCCGATGGAGCGGTGGGCTTCGTCGGAAATCACCAGGTCGAAATCCGTCGGGGAGAACAGGCGCTTGTACTTGTCGTTGAACAGGAGCGACTGGACTGTGGTGACGACAATCTCCGCCTTGCGCCAGTCGTCTCGGCGCTCCTTGTAAATGACGGAGGTGTAGTCGTTCTTCAGGTAGGCGATGAATGCCTTATTAGCCTGATCTTCCAGCTCCAGCCGATCCACCAGAAACAACGCCCTGCGGGCATTGCCGGTGCGCAGGAACAGCTTGATGACGGCAGCAGCGGTGAGGGTCTTGCCGGTGCCGGTGGCCATCTCGAACAGGAAGCGGCTCTTGCCTTCTGCCACAGCATCCTGGATCGCCTGGACGGCCCGCTTCTGGTAGTCGCGCAGGAAGCGCAGGCGGTTTTTTTCGATGAAGGCCGGACGTTCGCTGTCATTCTTCCAACCTGCCTCGTTGGCATAGGTCGGCATCTGGGTCAGGGCGATGTAATCCTTGCTGACCAGTTCGCTGATGAGTCGCTGCGGATTGGGCTGGAAGCGGTGGTAACCCTTGATGGAGTTCGGACCGGGGAAGCGGGTGATGATGTGCGGGTTGCCCTGCACCAGATCCCAGAAGTAGTGCAGGTTGCCGTTGGAAAGGATGATGAAACGGCAATTTTGGGATTTGGCGTATGTACGGGCCTGCTCTTTGCCGATCAACGGGTTCTTGTCTTCGGCCTTGGCTTCGAGCACGACAAGGGGGTAGCCATGTTCATCCAGAAGAAGGAAATCGATGAAGCCATTGCTGCTGGTTTCGAAATTCTCGCCCAGGGCGTCGATCTTGGCCTTGGTCAGCTTGACGTTCGGCTCCAGCACGATATTGGCCTTGCCATGGGCGTCACCGAAAAACCGCCAGCCAGATTCTTCCAACAGTTTGTTGATCTTGATGCGGGCCTTGGCTTCTTTGGCGGCCATTGATTTCCCCTGGCTGTTTATCTAATTGCCCGGCGATTATAACGATCTTCTTAATAGTTCTCGCTGCTCCCTGAAATGGGCCTGTCCAAGTAACCCGTGTGCAGCAACTCCGACTCAGCCGCGCGCAAGTGGTAGCGGCTAATAGGCAGGGACAGCGCGGCAATGCGCGAAGCGGTGTCAACTTTGCCGGCCGCTAATCCGGTAGCGTTACTGGCTTGCTCGTCGCGCTCGACTTCGGCAAGCCAATAGCGGTAGCGCCGCATCGGATCAGGGTCGGAATGAATCGCCGCGCCCTCGGCTTGGTGCTGTTTGAGGCGCACCAGCAAGGCATCGAGATCGTGCGGTCCTGTTTCGGGTTGCGGCTCGCACGGCAGTATCGCGGCTTCCAGTTTCTCAAGGCGAGTTGCCAGTCTGGTCACGTCCCTGCTCCCAAGGTCGATTTGGGTTGGTTCAAGTCGTAGATCACGGCTTGAATCGGATTCCGATGTTCGTCGCGCTCCGGCTCGCCCGGTCCCCTCAATGGAACCAGCACAATGCGCGTGATGGGTTCAATCCCGTCGGCACGATCCAGGCGCTCAAGTCTGGTTACTCGGGTTTCAATGCCCGACATGGCGTTCCTCCTGCTTCTGCTCGGCGGCCTCAATCATCTCGCTCACCACGCCCAGGCCGAAGTCGTCATCCCCAAGCATCAACGTCAACGATTCAAGCCGGGTCTTCCATCTGGCAAGTTCAGCCGGTGCCAGGGCGGCGAATTCCTGGATCGTCACGGCCTTGTTCGCCACCATCTTCCCGAAGATGGCAGCGGTTCGCGCTGCAAGCTCTTCATCCGACAGCAGCGAGAGGTCGCCGGCCCGTGCATTCATCGCGGTTTCAACCTTGTCAAGACGCTTTGAAATGACGCTCATACTTTGGGCCCGTTCTGCTGTTACATACGCTGTTACAGCGACTTGTCGATGCGCTTCGAAATGACGCGACAGATTACAAAATCGCCGCGCGCCTCGGCCTCGTCTATCCGGGCCTGCTCGCTTGCTGATGGCGACTCGCCAGCGCAGACAATCCGGAAAACCTCACGCGCACCATGCGCCGCCGATGCCTCGATTCGCTCGATGCGTTGTTCAAGCCTTCCCATTTCGTTCCTCCAGTGCGGCAATCCGCTTTTCCAGTTCCAGCGTTTCCATGGCCTTTCTTCGGCCCTCGATAATGCCCGCCAACGCCTGAGCCTCACCGGGCAATAGATCGCCGCCTGAAACGGCTTGCAGAACCGCTTGTGCGGCCTTGTCGATACCTTCGGCGGTGTCGGTCGCAGGCAGATCAATCGAGATTGGCCGTTCCCGCATCGGCGGTGCCAGCCGTTCCAGCACAAGTCTGGCAGCCGACAGGTCGCCACCCTTCGCGGCATCAAGCACGGCCTTGGTAATCTCCTCCGCGCCATCCTGCATCAGGCCCAGGACCATCATCGTCGCCTTGTTGCGCGCGCCGGCCGGCTTGCCCCGTGGATTGCCGGACTGGCCGGGCTTCCAGCCGTTTGCCGGTACCCTTCGATTCGAAGTCGTCATTGCAAACCTCCTGTTAAAACACGTGTGCATTGCTGCTCCAACCGGAAGTTGTCGCCGTCGATTGCCATCGTGACGAGGTGCATGATCAGTGTGGCCATCTTCTTAACCCCCCTTTGCTTTGGCGTACTCGTCGCTAGTACAGGCAGCGGAATAATCGTCTACCCATGCCTGTGTACTGGTCTCACCATGGCGGACTGGTTTTGATTGGTTTTGACTTGTCTGGTCTTGTCTTAAGGCTTGCAAGGTGCTTGCAGGGTGCTTAGATGGTGCTTGCCCTGCCTCAATGGCCTTGGCCTTGCGCTTTTCTGCCGATTTCCGGCCGCCCTCGGCCATGGCATCTCGCCGGGCGTCCCGATACTTGCGGTAATCTTCCAACTCGGGGCAGCGCAGGTCATCGCCAAGAATTTCAAAGAAGGGTCGCATGGCAGGCATGAGCATTTCGATCTCTGCCTTGTCGCAACCAAGCATTCGAGCCAGTCGACCAGCGTCCGACGGCATTGAGCGGTTGACCCAACACTCAAGCCGCAACGTGTACAGCAGGCCACGTTCGGCAAGGGATAACTGTCGGTACTCGCGCTTTGCCATCATCGCAGCGGCATACTCCATAAATGCCGGTGCGTCACGATTTTGGTTAGGAAGGGTTTTAGCCATGGCCTCCCCTATCCGAGTATTTTGATGCCTGCCTACAAATACTCCGCCAGGTGCCCATTATGCTTTTCATAGAGTCGCGCTCGGTGGCCTCCACCTCGATGGCGCGGTCCCATGCGTCCAGGTCGAGAAAGCCTTTGATGTTGGCCTCGACGCGCGTTCTCAGTGTCACAGGGGACAGGGCATCCAGTTCCCAGCACTGGCGGCCATAGCGTTCAACGAACCAGTTGTATCGCGGATCCTTGGCCTTGGTCTCGACCTCGAACGATGGGAGTTCAGTTCCAGCGGCCACGTCATCAGCTTCCAGTGCCACACGGATCATTTGGAGTTCTCCGCCATAGCGTACAAGTCGACGCGGTAAATCGATTACAGACATATGCAGGCCGGATGGGTCCCAGTCGCCAACATACAAGACCGTCAACGGCTTTTCGTTCTCAGTCGTTTCCTCGGCGATGTCATGCAACGAGGTTGCTGATCCATAGCCGTGCATCACACGGAACGTCACGCCGTACTCGTTGAGAACTGGCGCAAGTGTCCCGCGAACGGTTCCCTTTTCCGACCAGACCTCTAGGCGCGCGGGCTGATTGGTCCAGTAGTCCTTGCGATAACCACGGATAGCGGCATTCAATATCGACTCTGGATTGTTCCAGGTGCTGACGCGCTCGGCCTCTCTGGTCTCGTCAACAATCCAATCCCAGTGGATAACGCCATCCTCACGCGCCCCGACGAGTAGGCGGCCTACTGCATTGGTGTGGTTTTTCGCCATTGATGGAATCAGGCCTTGAACGAACAGCCTGTAGCAAACGGCGCGAATGGATGCTGGTTGAATTTCTTCAAGGATGAATTTGGCGGCATCAATCAGGGACAGGCTCGCTTGCGCCTTGCCGCGACCACGGCGAACACGTTTATGGTGCACGGCCGATAAAGTTACGGCGTTGGTCATGGCCGCCCCCTTCAAGCCTTGGCAACTAGGGCGCGGATACTATCGACTTTCCAGAAGGTGCCCCGGCCGTTCCCCACCTTTACGGGGGCAGGGAAACGTCCGCTCGCCACACCTTGCCACCAGCAAGTTTTCTTGACGGGGACAATTGCCGGCTTGCCGGGGCGGGGTCGTTTCGGCCCCTTGCCACGCTTGCGATTTTCGGCGGCTTGCTCTTCTGTGACTTCATCCTGTCCAATGATCTGGGCCAGGGTAAGAAATCCGGTTTCAGGAAGTTGGTTCATTTTGATGCGCCTTTATCCAAGTTAAGACGCATACGATTTTCTACATCCTTTGCAGGACGGTGGTGTGGTGCAGACCAGCGCACCGTAGCCGCAAAACAAGTTATAGATTGGTTCATTCGGGATGCTCCGTTGATGGCCGTTGCTGGCCGATGGATGCATCCTCAGCTTTCCGCTCTGCGGGATGAAGACCGTCAAGCTGCTAGCCGTATCAGCGTAGCCGCTTGACGTGTCGGTCTAGCGGCTAGACATACTTCCTGAACCATTCCGCAATAGTGCGTTGGGCATTTTCTTGTGTAAGGAAAGCGCCGATTTTCTTTCCATGATCAATAACCAATGGCGTCAAAGCATGAGCAGCTGCATTGGCTGATCTCCAGTTCCCGGTCTTGTACTGTGAGACAGCCCAGTCACGCAAATTCCTCATTGGCGCATGCCGGGTTACAGCCCCCTTGCGCCCCAAATGCGAAAAAATATTATCTACTTTCGACTCTGAATTCCGATTGCAATAAGCCTGGCAGGCTGCTGCGGCTATACCCGTGTACATCGCAAAGTCACACAGGGTCCGCTCTTCCAAGCTGCCCCATCCGGCCAATTTCAACTCGTCTTCGTTCTCCCATTTGGGCTCTAAATCCCGGTAGGCCCACGTCCATCCGTCAGCGAAATTGTATGCCTCACCAAGTGCATACAGCATCTTCATGCCAGTGTCAGTGGACCCAAACTCACTCAATAGTCTTTCCGCCTCGGCTACGTCATCTTGATCAGCCTGCAACTCCCAATGACCCAATCGGCTAAAGATCTCAGACAGTCCAGACCCAGACATATCAATATCAATTCCGACAGACTCTGCACTCGCCTTCAGCTGACTCCAAACAAACTCTTGCTGTTTATCCACGCCCATAGCGCACCTTTCGTGCATCCCTTGTTCAGAATGCCGCACCAACTGGGAAAGGGTTCCCCGGTATTCACCCCTACGGACTAGGCGCGGCAGTAATCGACAAACTAAGCAGCCTGCTTGATCGGCGTCACATTGGTTTTCCGCTTTGCCATTTCGTCGGTCAGGTCCGCCCATTGCTGCATCATGGCCCGCCGCTCTTCCAGATATTCGGCTTGGTTGTAGCTGGCCCTTACCTTGTTGCGTTCGGCATGGGCTAGCTGGCGCTCGATCACGTCAGACCGAAAGTTCAATTCGTTCAGAATGGTCGAAGCCGTGGCCCGGAAGCCATGCGCCGAAAAGCCGATGCTGTCTTTGCCGTTGAAGCCCATGCGTTCCAGCGCCCGATTCAATGTCGTTGCCGTCATGCAGGTTTTTGGATTGCGGTAATTCGGGAACAGAAAGCCGCGCCCCCCGGTGTAGGTATGCAGCTCGCGTAGCAATTCCACGGCTTGCCGAGACAAAGGGACAAGGTGCGGCTCCCGCATCTTCATCCGCTCGGCAGGGATGCGCCATTCCGCCCGGTCAAGGTCGATTTCCGACCAAGGCGCTTCCCTCAGTTCCTTTGTGCGAACGAAAGTCAGCAGCATCAGACGCAAGGCGATAACCGTAGTCCGATACCCCGCATAGCCTTCAAGCGCCTTCACGAAGTCGGCAACCTGGTCGCGAGATAGGGGCTTGTGATGTTCTACCTTTGGCCGATGAATCGCGCCCTTCAATGCCGCCGCTGGATCGCTATCCGCCCGCAGGGTTGCCACGGCATAGCGGAAGATGGCCGATGCCCATTGCCGTACCAGCAAGGCCACGGTTTCCGCGCCGCGCCCTTCGATGCGCCTCACGATTTCCAGCAGGTGCGCCGCTGCCACGTTGCGAATGGGCAGGTTGCCGACGTAGGGAGGTACTTCGACCGTAAATAGGCAATCAGACCTCTTCTGCCTGTATGCGGGATAGTGTTTTTAACAGAAAGGCATAAAAACTACGTTCTAAGCAATTAATATCGCTGTGTTGTATATAATTTTTCATGGTTCTAAAGCACATAAATAAAACGCAAATTTCTAATTTCTGTTATCAGAGCCTAACAAAATGCTTTTAAGCTTTTGCCATGCATCATCATAGTTAATGGATCGCAAGCCTGGGAACGCCCT
>CALMWM010000114.1 GCA_937873435.1 uncultured Gallionellaceae bacterium | reverse complement strand
GTCTGCTCAATGCCAGCCTGCTGCTCCTTTCGTTGTCCGCCTCGTGGCTATGCCTGTGGGCGGCCAGCCATTCGAGCCCGGTCTACGCGCTGGCATCGGTATGGCTGTTCAGCCATCTGGGCAACACGCCGTTTGCCTTGATGCATGAGGCGGTTCACGGTGTGGGCAGCACCTCGCGGCGTGGCAACGAAATGCTTGGCATCGTCGCCGGCTGGGCTTTTCCCACCTCTTTTTCCATGCAGCGGCTCGCGCATGTCGGCCACCACCAGCGCAACCGTACCGACCAGGAATTGTACGACTACTATCTGCCAAGCCAGTCCAGACGGGTGCGCAACATCTGGCTGTACGCAGGAAATTTGCTGGGGCTGTATTGGTGGTCGGTGGTGCTCGGTAATCTGGTTTACCTGCTCGCCCCGTGGGCCTATCGCTCGCGCTATTTTGTCGATCGGCTGGCGCCCGCCCTCGGTTTCGGACCGTATGTCGCGGATTTGGTGAAACTGCCGGTGTTACGGGTGTGGTGCGAAATCGCCTTGGCGTTCGGTTATCAGGCGTTGCTGTTTTATTGGCTGGACTTGAATGCGCTGTGGACTCTGGCGTGTTACGCCGCGTTTGCCCTGCACTGGTCGGTTCTGCAATATGCCGACCACGCCTGGAGCGCGCGGAGCGTCCGCGATGGCGCGTGGAATCTCAAGGTGCTGGCGCCGTTTCGCTGGGTGGCGCTCAACTACCACTTCCATCTGGCGCACCACCAACACCCGAAAGTACCTTGGTACAACTTACCCAAACTGGTCGACCCGGCGGCTTTGCAGCCGTCCTTCTGGCGGGTCTATTTCAGCCTGTGGAAAGGAGTACGCCCGGCACCGCCTATGGGATCACCCGCCGACCTGGCTTTTCTTTTTCCGTCGACCGACGTACCAGCCGATGGCGCCGCCAACCAATAGCCCGCCGATCAAGCCGCCGCCGGCAGCTTTTCCCAGCGCATGTTCGGCTTCCGTCAGTATCGGGTTGTCCAGAAAATTGGTTCCGATGTGGATGGTCCGAATGCGCCAGCGACCGTCACCCTCCCTAGCCATCGTCGCCGTCCAGCGGGTGTGCAGCTCATAGGGGCGGCCATCGCGCAGTATGTATTTTTCTATGCCGCTGCCTCGCACCACGCCCCACGACTTGTCCGCCGACAACTCGGTCAAGACATCCGGCGCAAGACTGATTTCCAACTTCTTTAAATAACCGCCGGTACCGAACCACTTTTTGAAATAGGCCGAAACCTCCGTGCGACTTGCCAGGAATTCCTGGTTGATCGGCGTTGCCCGGATGTTCTCGCTCAACACCGGAAGCATTTTGTCGAAGTCGCCCGAGTTAATCGCGGACTCCATCACATTCAGTACACCCCGAAGCTCTTCGTGGATAGCATGATCCGGCTCATCCGCGTGAGCAATAAAGCTCGAGCAGACGAGCAAACTGCCTATCAATATCTTCTTAATCATTTTTTTCTCTCCCATAACAGACGCATGAACAATGCCAAAGCCACTCCGGCAACCACGTCGAGCAGATGGTGCTGATGAACCAGGACGGTCGATAGAACGATGAGCACCAGCCATATCGACAGCAGAGCACGAACAAGCGCACCGGCACGCGCCATCACCGCAAAGCCGATGGCAGTGGAATAGACAACGTGCAGCGACGGAACCAGATTAAAAGGCTGATCCACAAAGAAAAGCCCCTGAAAAAGCCCTCCGTAGAACTCGTCAGCTGGAGGAATTCTGGAAAAACCAAGTCGGGCAGGCAACAGCAAGAAAACGACCCCGGAAATGCACGTCGCCAGGATAAGCTCCTTGGCGAGCCGTTTCAATTCATCCGGATTCAAAAAGAATGGCGGTAGGATAAACAGGACGTACATCGACAAATACAGCCAGATGAACTCCGGCACGAAAGGCAAACGTAGCTCTTCCGCAAAATACAGCGAATAATGCCGGTCACGAAAACCCGTCAGCCAATTGGTCGTGGGGTAGATACTGAAGAACGCGATCCCAACCAGCGCACCCCATGAAGCAAATGTGGAAAGGCGCGCAGACAACGGCCGCAACGGATTTACTACCATCGCCGGTCGAGATGAGCGTGAATGAGTATCCATAAAATAATACCCTTGCGGAAACTGCATCCATAAATTCAGGCACAGCTCGTGGCAATGAATTCGAACCACAATGAAGCGCAACGCATCCCGCCCTGCATTTTCAGGAGCGGGCCGCCACCGTTTTCTCGAAAATATCCAGGATCGGCTGGATGCGCTCACGCTTGAGCTTCAGCGCCGCCTGATTCACCACCAGCCGCGAACTGATTTGCGCGATTTCCTCGACCGCCACCAGGTTGTTGGCTTTCAGGGTGCCGCCGCTGCTTACCAGGTCGACGATGGCGTCGGCCAAGCCGACCAGCGGGGCCAGCTCCATCGAGCCGTAGAGCTTGATCAGGTTGACGTGGACGCCTTTGCGGGCGAAGTGTTCGCGCGCGGTTTCGACGTACTTGGTCGCCACCCGCAGGCGCGCGCCGCGCTGCACGGCGGCCTGGTAATCAAAGCCGTTGGGTACCGCGACCATCATGCGGCAGCGGGCGATCTGCAAGTCGAGCGGCTGGTAGAGTCCGACGCCGCCGTGCTCGTCGAGCACGTCCTTGCCGGCGATGCCCATGTCGGCGGCGCCGTATTGGACGTAGGTCGGCACGTCGGAGGCGCGCACGATGATCAGGCGGATGTCGGGCTGGTTGGTGTCCAGGATCAGCTTGCGGGATTTTTCCGGGTCGTCAAGCGGGATAATGCCTGCTGCCGCCAGCAGCGGTGCGGTTTCCTCGAAAATCCGGCCTTTGGAAAGTGCGATGGTGATGGTCATAAATTTATCCGTTACGTTTATTCAGCCACTTCTGCAGGGAGGTTTGGCTTTCCCCGGAGCTTCTGCCCAGAATTAGTCCTTCGACGCTGATGTCCTCGTCGGCTTCTTCCCAATGGATACCATGCCCCTTGCCGATCAGGCGCCAGTTGTTACGCTCTGTCGGCGTGGCAAACTGGAGGCGAGGAAACCAGGCCAGCGGCACCGAGATGGTGCGCCCATCGCTCAAATCGACACTAAGCGTATCGTCCGTCACGGTGACGTTCTCGGCATTCGGGACTTCGATTTCAACTGCGTCCAAAGTATTCATGCCATGCCTCCATCAATATTTGTCGGTGCTCATCAATCAGTTTCTGTATCCGGGCAATCTCGACCCGGTTGAAACCGCCGCTATTGGACAACCGGACGAACGGATCGAGCCAGTACTTCGCAATCATTCCGTCACGCTCGACATGAGTGTGAACCGGTTCGTCCCTGTCGCCCGCGTAAAGAAAAAAACGATATGGTCCAATACGGAGCACCGTCGGCATCAATGTACCCGCTTGATCCTTGCGCCGAGCTGCGACAGTTTCTCTTCGATGCACTCGTAACCGCGGTCGATATGGTAAATCCGTTCGATGGTGGTTTCGCCCTGGGCGACCAGGCCGGCGATGACCAGCGATGCCGAGGCGCGCAGGTCGGTGGCCATTACCGTGGCGCCCTGCAACTGTTCCACGCCGCGCACTACCGCAGTGTTGCCTTCCACTTCGATGTTCGCGCCCAAGCGGCGCAGTTCCTGCACGTGCATGAAACGGTTTTCGAAAATGGTTTCGGTGACGGTCGAGGTGCCTTGGGCGACGGTGTTCATCGCCATGAACTGCGCCTGCATGTCGGTAGGGAAAGCCGGATACGGCGCGGTGCGCACGTTGACGGCCTTGATCGGGCCGGACATTTCCAGGGTGATCGAGTTATCGTCGTGGCTGATGGTGGCGCCGGCGTCGCGCAGTTTTTCCAGCAGCGCGTCGAGAATGTCGGCGCGGGTGTCGCGCAGCTTGATCTTGCCGCCGGTAGCGGCGGCCGCCACCAGGAATGTGCCGGTCTCAATGCGATCCGGCATCACCGGGTAGCTGGCGCCGTGCAGGCGCTCGACGCCATGTACGGTGATTACGTCAGTGCCGATGCCTTCGATATTCGCGCCCATCGCTACCAGACAATGCGCCAAGTCGGAGACTTCCGGTTCGCGCGCGGCGTTTTCCAGCACCGTGGTGCCGTCGGCCAGCGCCGCCGCCATCATCAGGTTCTCGGTGCCGGTCACGGTCACCAGATCCATGAAGATACGCGCGCCCTTGAGACGCTTGGCGCGCGCCAGGATGTAGCCGTGTTCGATGTCGATTTCCGCGCCCATCGCCTGCAAGCCCTTGATGTGCAGGTCGACAGGGCGCGAACCGATGGCGCAGCCGCCGGGCAACGACACCTTGGCTTGGCCGAAGCGCGCCAGCATCGGGCCGAGCACCAGGATCGAGGCACGCATGGTTTTCACCAGCTCGTAGGGCGCTTCCAGGTTATGCAGCTTGGCCGCCGTCAGTTCGACCCGCATGTTGTCGTTGACCGACACGCCCATGCCCATCTGATTGAGCAGTTCGAGGGTGGTGGTCACGTCGCGCAGGTGCGGCACGTTGCTGATAATCAGCGGCTCCTCGGTCAGTAATGCGGCGCAGAGTATCGGCAACGCGGCATTTTTCGCGCCGGAAATTCGAATTTCGCCGGCGAGCGGCACACCGCCCTGAATGACTAGTTTATCCATTATTTTCGCTGTAAAAGGTTGCTTAACTTCGTAATTTATAGCCGCTTTTCAGCAGCCAAAGAGTCGCCAATGATAATGCCAAAAAGGCACCGGACACAATTGACAGGCTAGTCCACGGCGAAATATCCGATACGCCGAAAAAGCCGTAGCGGAATCCGTCGATCATGTAAAAGAACGGGTTGAGGTGCGACACGCCCTGCCAGAACGGCGGCAGGGAATGAATCGAGTAGAACACTCCCGACAGGAAAGTCAGTGGCATGATCACGAAATTTTGCACCGCTGCCAGTTGGTCGTAACTATCCGCCCACAGCGCCGAAATAATCCCCAGCGCACCCAGCGCGGCGCATCCCGCCAGGGCAAAGGCCAGCATCCAGCCGGGATGAGCGATCGCGTGCGGCGCGAACCAGTAACCGGAAAGCCACACCCCCAGTCCCACCGCCATGCCGCGCACCACCGACGCCGCGACATAGGCGCTAAAGAATTCCCAGTAGGCCAGCGGCGGCAACAGGATGAACACGATGCTGCCGCCCATTTTCGACTGGATCAGGCTGGAGGCGCTGTTGGAAAAGGCATTCTGCAGCATCGCCATCATCACCAGGCCGGGAATCAGGAAAGCCGCATAACCCACACCCGGATACACCTGGACATGCGCGGCCAAGACATGCGAAAAAATCAGCAGGTAGAGCAAGGTGGTCACCACCGGCGACAGGATGGTCTGTAGGCTGACCTTCCAGAAGCGCAGGATTTCCTTGTAGAACAGGGTCCACAGGCCGGTCATGCGGCCTCCATGATTTGCAGGAATACGTCTTCCAGGTCGGGCTTGGTAACCTCCATGTCCCTGACTTCCACCCCCGCTACGCGCAACCCGGCCAGCACTGCTTCCAGTTCGCCGTAGTGACGTAGCGCAAGACGGAAGCAGCCGTCTTCCTCGCCGACCAGCATGGCGCGCAACCCTTCCGGCAACTGTGACGGAACCAGCTTGAGGCGCACTTCGGTGGCGGCGTGGGCGCCGAGCAGGTTGCGGGTGGTATCGAGGGCGACGATTTCACCCTGTTTCAGCATCGCGACGCGACTGCAAAGGGTTTCCGCTTCTTCCAGGTAGTGCGTGGTGAGCATGATGGTGTGACCGTCGCGGTTGAGGCGCTTGATGAAGCTCCACAGGCTCTGGCGCAATTCCACGTCGACACCTGCCGTGGGTTCATCGAGCACTATCACCGGCGGGCGGTGCACCAGCGCCTGCGCCACCAGCACGCGGCGCTTCATGCCGCCCGACAGGTTGCGGGTATAGGAGTTCGCCCGGTCTTCCAGACCCAGGTTGTGGAGCAGCTCGTCGATCCACTCGTCGTTGCGTTTCAAGCCGAAGTAGCCGGACTGGAAGCGCAGCATTTCACGCACCGTAAAGAACGCATCGTATACCAGCTCCTGCGGCACCACCCCGAGCGCGCGCCGGGTCTCGCGGTATGCAGCGACGACATCGTGCCCCATTACCGCAGAGCTGCCAGAAGTGGCACGGGAAAGCCCAGCCAGGATATTGATCAGGGTGGTTTTGCCTGCGCCGTTGGGGCCGAGCAAGGCGAAAAATTCGCCCTGCTCGACAGCCAGATCCACGCCGCGCAAGGCATGTAGACTGCCAAAGCGCTTATGCACCTGCCGGATTTGAATTGCGGGAGACACAGCTACAGGACGAGGTCGAGCACGCCGTAGAGAGTGACGAGGCTTTTCAGGTTGTCGGTGCAACCGACAAATTGCAGTTTCGGATTGGCGCGGCGCCATTCCAGCAACAGACTGACGGCGGACGAGTCCACTTCGTCCAGCGCCGATAAATCGACGACTTCGGCCTGAGCGAACTTCGCCAGGCCTTCTTCCAGCACGGCGTTGGCATTGTCCATGGTGATCGCGCCGTCGATGCGAAACAGGCTGCCGTCGCCCTGTATCATTTTTTCGCTGCCACCTGGTTCTTGTCGACCAAGGTCTTGATCAGGCCGTCGATGCCCGACTGGCGGATCTCGGTGCCGAACGAACTGCGATAGTTGGTCACCAGGCTGACGTTGTCCACCACCACGTCGTAGACCTTCCAGCCATTTGCTTCTTTCTGCAAGCTATAGTCGATCGGAACCGGCTGTCCGGATGGCTGGATAACCTGGGTTTTCACGGTAACGTCGGTGTCGCCCGCCTGCATTTTCAGCGGCTTGTATTCGATGGTCTGGTTTTTGTAGGCCGACAGCGAGGTCGAATACGTACGCACTAGCAGGGTGCGGAACTCATTGGCAAGCGCCTCCTGCTGTGCCGGAGTGGCCTGACGCCAATGTTTTCCGATGGCGTACTGGGTCATCAGTTTGAAATCGAAGTGCGGCAGTACCTTGGCTTCCACCAGGTCGTTCAGTTTTTTCTGGCTCCCCGCCTGGATATCCTTGTCTTTCTTGATAATCGCCAGCACATCCTGAGCGGTTTCTTTCACCAGTACGTCCGGCGCCATTTCCGCAGCGTGCGCGGGAGTCCCCATGAAAAACACCAGGAAAAGCAGCCCAATAAAATTATGTTTCATTCTT
>CALMWM010000113.1 GCA_937873435.1 uncultured Gallionellaceae bacterium | reverse complement strand
CGTTCCCCGATATTTAAGGAAGTTTGCATGGCAGTTCGGAAAGACAAGGATAACCTCCCGGCAAGCACGCGCGCCAGCAGCTTCCCCATCGTCGGCGTCGGCGCTTCCGCCGGCGGCCTGGAGGCTTTCGAAGAATTGTTCCGCCACGTCCCGCCCGACAGCGGCATGGCCTTCGTGCTGGTGCCGCACCTCGACCCGAGCCACGGCAGCCTCCTCAGCGAAATCCTGCAACGCACCACCGCCATGCCGGTAGTCGAAGCGCTCGACCAGGTGGCGGTGGAACCCGACCACGTCTACATCATTCCGCCCAATCGCGACATGGCGATCTTCCACGGGGTATTGCAACTGAGCGTGCCGGAACAGCCGCGCGGGCAGCGGATGCCGATCGACGCCTTCCTGCGCTCGCTGGCCGAGGATCAAGGCGAACAAGCCGTCGGCATCATCCTTTCCGGCACCGCCAGCGACGGCACCCTGGGGTTGCGCGCGATCCTCGGTGTCGGCGGCATTTCGCTGGTACAGGAACCGGAAACCGCGAAATTCGACGGAATGCCGACCAGTGCGATCCAGGCCGGCTATGCCACCCATATCCTGGCGGTGGAAAAAATGCCCGAGATACTACTTGCCAGCACTCGCGCGCTGGTTATCCGCCAGAAAAAACCGCTGCCGCAAACCGCCGTCAATTCACTGAACCACATCCTGATGCTGTTGCGCAGCAGCACCGGCCACGACTTCTCGCTCTACAAGAAAAGCACCATCGGCCGTCGCATCGAACGGCGCATGTTGCAGCACAATCTCGACGACCTGGAGGTTTACGCCCGCTACCTCAAGGAGCATCCGGCCGAGATCCATACCTTGTTCAAGGAACTGCTGATCAACGTCACCAGCTTTTTCCGCGACCCGGAAGCCTTCGTCGCGCTGAAACAGGACATCCTGCCGCAACTGCTGGCGGACAAGCAGGAAGACTACGTGTTCCGCGCCTGGATAACCGGCTGCGCCAGCGGCGAGGAGGCCTACTCCATCGCCATCCTGTTGCGCGAGTGGATGGACGAAACCCGCCATGAATTCAAGGTACAGCTTTACGCCACCGACCTCGACGACGATGCGATCGCCGCTGCGCGCACCGGCATCTATCCCGCCAACATCGCCCAGGATGTCACGCCGGAGCGGCTACACCGCTTTTTCTTCAAGGAGGACAAGGGCTGGCGCGTCAAGAAGGAAATCCGCGAGATGGTAGTGTTCGCGATCCAGAACGTGATCAAGGACCCGCCCTTCACCCGGCTCGACCTGCTGTGCTGCCGCAACCTGATGATCTACCTCGAACCGGAATTGCAGAACCGCCTGATCCCGGCCTTCCACTATGCACTCAAGCCGGGCGGGGTGTTGTTTCTCTCGCCCTCGGAGAGCATCGGCAACCATCCCGAACTGTTCGCGGCGCTGAACCGCAAGTGGAAGTTCTACCGCGCCATCCACACCACGGCCTCGACCCGCGCGGTGATGGCCGGCGGTTTGACTTGGGCCGCCAACAGCAGCAAGGCGCAGGAGGAAATCGTCAAGAAAACCCAGGAAACCAACTACGCCGAGTTGACCAGACGGATGCTGCTCCAGGCCTACGCACCGGCCTCGGTGCTGACGGATAGCAAGGGCGACATCCTCTTCGTGCATGGCGACACCGGCCGCTACCTGCGCCCGGCGCCCGGCCAGGCCTCGCTCAACGCCGTCGAGATGGCGCGCGAAGGACTGCCGCTGGAACTGCGCGCGGCGATTCACAGCGCCGCCGAACAGGGCACCCCGGCCTTAATCCAGGCGCTATCGGTCAAGACCAATGGGGGCTTCTCGACCGTTAACCTGAACGTGAGGCCGCTGCCGAATAACGGCCAGAACTTGCTGTTGGTGAGCTTTCAGGAGGTCGAGCAGGCGGCGCCGCCCAAACCGCGCCACCTCAAGCATTCCAGCGGGCCGGCCGAGCAGCAGCGGATCGCCGAACTGGAGCGCGATCTGGCCTATACCCGGGAAAATCTCCAGGCCACCATAGAGGAACAACAAGCCTCCAACGAGGAGCTCAAATCCACCAATGAGGAAATGCAGTCCACCAACGAGGAACTCCAGTCCACCAACGAAGAGCTGGAAACCTCCAAGGAGGAGTTGCAATCGGTCAATGAAGAGTTGATCACGGTCAACGCCGAATTGCAGGCCAAGATCGAGCAGTTGGCCGGGATGCAGAACGACATGAAGAACCTGCTCGACAATATCAACGTCGGCACGATCTTCCTCGACCAGCACCTGGTCATCAAGCGCTACACCCGAGAAGCCGCGCGGGTCTACCGCCTGGTCGCCTCGGATGTGGGGCGCCCGCTGGCCGACATCAAGAGCGACCTGACGGGAGTAGACCTGATCGCCCAGTCCCAGGCTGTGCTCGACACCCTGGCGCCCTTCGAGCGCGAAATGCGCAGCACCTCAGGGATTTCTTACCTGACCCGCATCCAGCCCTACCGCACCGTGGACAACCTGATCGACGGCGTGGTGCTGACTTTCGCCGACATTACCGAACGCATCGCCGCCGTCGCCGAACGGGAAGCGCGGGAACTCGCCGAAGCCATCGTCGATACGGTGCGCGAACCCCTGATCGTGCTGGATAGCACTTTGAACGTCGTATCCGCCAGCGGCGCGTTCTACCGACGCTTTCAGGCAGTACCGCAGGACACCGTGGGCCAACCGTTCTATACGCTGTGCCAGCATCAGTGGGATATTCCCGTCTTGCGCGAACTACTGGAAAACGTCCTGCCGGGCAACCAGGCTTTCGAGGGCTACGTCGTCGACTACGACATTCCCGGCAGAGGCAGCCGCAAACTGCTGCTCAACGCCCGCCGTATCGCCGGCAACTCGGGCGACACTCAATTGATCCTGCTGGCAATGGAAGAAGCCGGTGCCGCGTCCGATCGGGAGATAACGGCATGAATCCGAACCAGTTCGAAGAAAAACGTTACACCGCGCTGCTTCGCCAAGCCGCTGAAGCGCAGCTCGCAGACACGCCGGAGACAGAAGCCGCCCCTCGCTCCGCCGAAGAACTGCTACACGAACTCCGCGTGCATCAGATCGAACTGGAGATGCAGAACGAGGAATTGCGGCGCGCCCACGTCGCCATGGAGGAATCCCGCGACCGCTACGCGGATCTCTATGACTTCGCCCCGGTCGGCTATCTCACACTCTCCCGCGAGGGAATGATCGCCGAAATCAATCTCATGGGTGCGACGTTCCTCGGCATGGAACGCAAAAAGCTGTTACGCAGCCGCCTCGACACTTTTGTCGCCCCGGAGGATCGCGACCGCTGGCATCAACAGTTCATAAACATGATCAAGCATGAGATCGGGCGGCAACAATTCGAATTGCAGCTAAAACGCAGTGACGGCAGCCTCTTTTACGGCCGGCTCGACTGCCTGCGCATAGCGTCGCGCGACGAAGCGCCGGTGATCCGCATCGCGCTGACCAACATCGACGAGCTCAAACACACCGAAAACTTGTTACGCGCCAGCAATGAACGCATCAGCGATTTGCTGAACGCCAGCAACGAACGCATCGGCCTGCTGCTGGCATCCACCGGCGAGGGCATTTACGCCGTCGATGAAAATGGACTTTGCACCATTGCCAATCCGGCTTGCGCCAAGCTGCTGGGATACGCCACTCCCGACAAGTTGCTGGGACGCGACATGCACCGCTTGATGCACTACCGCCGCGAGGACGGCAGCGATTATCCACTTGCAGCTTGCCCAGTGCATGCCGTCATTCGCACGGCGCAGCCCACCCACCAGCGGGAAGAGCGTTTCTGGCGCGCCGACGGAAGTTCGTTTCCGGTAGAGATTTTCGCCTACCCGATGCACCGGGACGGTGTCGTCGTGGGCGTCGTGGTGAGTTTCGATGACATCACCGAGCGCAAGCGGGGGGAGGCACTACTGAGCGAGTCGGAGGAAAAATTTCGTGTCATCTTCGAGGCTGCGCTCGACGGTATCGCGCTCGTGGACGCGGCGACCAATCGGCTCGCCGCTGGCAATCCGGCACTCAGCCTAATGCTGGGTTACCGGCCCGAGGAACTCACCCGGCTCGACATTTCGGATGTTCACCCGCCGCAGGATCTCCCACATGCCATCGAACAGTTCGACAGGCAATTGCGCGGCGAGATTCAGTTCGCCGCGGATATACCGGTCAAGCGTAAGGACGGCTCAGTGTTTTTCGCCGACATCAAATCGGCCAGGGTGAATTTCGGTGGCAAGAATTACCTCGTGGGAATTTTTCACGACGTCACCGCGCACAAACAAGCAGAAGAAAAACTCCGCCTGCTTAACGAAACCCTGGAACTGCGGGTACAGAAAGAACTGGACAAGAACCGCGAAAAAGACCTCTTGCTGAATCAGCAGTCTCGCCGCGCCTCGATCGGCGAAGTGATCCACAATGTCGCCCACCATTGGCGGCAACCTTTGAGCGCGGTCAGCCTGCTTCTAGCCAACATCAAGGACAGCTACGAATTCAACGAACTAACCCAGGAGTTTCTCGACAGGGAAGTGGCGGAAGGACAACGGCTGATTTATAGAATGTCCGAGACCATCGACCGCTTCCGGGGTTTTTTTACCCACGACGGGGAAAAACAAAGTTTCCGCGTTTGCGATAAGGTGGATGAGACGATCGAGTTGCTCGCCCCCGCCTTCAAGAGCTGCAATATCGAAATCAAGTTCGAACGCTGCCGCGAAGCGCACAGCATTTTTGGTTATCCCGACGAGTTCGCACAAGCGCTGGTGAATATCCTGAGCAACGCCAAGGACGCCATCGTCGACCAAAGTCGTGGGGCGCAAAGGCCGGCAACAAGTTGCCAAACGCGCGAAATTGCCGGGAAAGTCCACATCACGGTAGATAAAAAGGGAAGCTCGATTACCGTCGCCATCCGCAACAACGGCGGCAACATTCCAGAAGAAATTCTGGACAAGGTATTCATCCCCTATTTCACCACCAGGGAAGGCGGCACCGGCCTCGGCCTGTACTTGTCGAAAGCGATCATGGACAACATGGGCGGCGCCATCGCCCTCCACAATGTCGGAGATGGCGCGGAAGTGCTGCTGGCTTTACCGCTTGAAGAACCTGAACTGGCAATCTCAGCTGAGCTAACGTAATTCCGCCACACTGCGGCGGCGGGGAAAAGGAAAAGTCTACTCTTCGTAGCGTATTTCACTGATCACCTGTTCCGCGCTATCGCCCTGCTTGTCGATCTGGCGGATTTTTACTGGCAGGTAATGGTAATCCATCCCCAGCCAGATTTCCGTGCCTTCTTCGCCGGGATTGTGCAGCTTGGTCAAATGAACGGTTTTCAGGCTACCCAGCGGCGTTTCCAGGTTTTCCTCGGCAACGATGCGGTAACGGTAACTGTCCAGCTTGCGCCCATTAGTCAGGTCGATGCGGATATCGCCCGCTTCCGGCAGGGAAAAGGCGAACTGGTACATGAAACTCAATAGATCGAGCACGCCGGGTGCCAATCTGGCCGTGCTTTCCCGCCCTTCGCTGTTGAGGTGCAGCACCTGCCCGCCCCAGTCGAAACGCGCCGCATCGCGTTTCTCGGCGCTACCGCGCTGCATCGAATACGACTCCGGCTGCAACCCGCTTGCGATGATTTTTCCCTGGCTGACCTGCACGTGCCGGCCGGAATAAAACAGCGAAAACAAGCCGGTCGCCTCGGCAGTGCTGGTCAGAGCGTAATCGTCGCCGACGCGCGTCCAGCTCTGCACCACCTTGCCCACGTTCAGGCCGTTATCCCCCTTGAACAAGGTGTAGCGCAATTCGGCGCGCGCCGGCAGCGTGGTGGGCGCCGGGACAGGCGCTGGCGGTTCGGGCTGGATTGCGGCTGGCGCCTCATCGTTGTTCGCCTGCGGAGGCACGGCTGGCAGCGACGGGCTTTCCGCCTCGCGGGCAGGCGGCTTCGCTTCGCTCGGCGGCATCGGGTGCGGCCTGGGCTTGGGGCGGGGCTTGGCCTCGGGAAGCGCCGGCGGGGGCGCCGGGATTTGCTCCAGGCGCGCCTCCAACACCATAGGCGCATGGGTTTCCGGCAACGCCAGCGGCGGCCCGAAAACCAGGCCGAGGTGCAGCGCCAGCGACGCCAGCAGCGCCCAAACCAAGCGTTTATCCGGGAAGACCATATTTCCGCAAGCTTGAAGCAAACACTGTAGGATGGGTTGAGCGCAGCGATACCCATCGATCAACCGCTGGTGTGATGGGTTCCGCTGCGCTAAACCCATCCTACCGACTCGTTCAGGATTACTCGGAAAATTCCAGGCTCGTCAGTTCCTGCTCCAGCGTTCCGCCGTCTTTTTCATCGACCGAGATGCGCACCGGGAAGTAATGCCGCCCCTTCGCCAGCCACACTTCGGTGCCGTCGCGCAGTTCGCCCAAGCGCTTGCTCAGGTGCACGGTCTCGAAGCGTCCGGCGGGGGTGACGATGCTTTCCTCGCCGACCACCTTGTAGAAATAGCGGCTGAGCTGCCTGCCGTTGCTCATCGCCAGCTCAACCCCGGCCCCTTGCGGCGGCTTGAACATGAACTGGTAAAGCAGGCTGATGCGGTCCTGGGTGCCGGGCGGCAGCTCGGCGCTTTCGCTTTTGCCGTCGTATTGCTGGGTAACGCTATGCTTTTCCCAGTCGAAATCGGCAACGACGCGCTTGGCCGTGTCGTCGCCGCGATGATGCTCGAAATGCAACGGGCGCAAGCCTGCCGCTGTGACTTCTCCGTTACTGAGCAAACGGATTTTGCCTTTGATGAACAGGGCAAAAATCCCCACCGCGCTGGTGACGCTTTCAATTTGGTACTGGTTGGCCTCGCGGCGGAAAGTTTCGTGCGCCACAGCGAACGGCTGCCCCATTTTCGTCAGCCGGTAATTGGCGCTCACCGCCTGCGGCGCCGCCCAAACTGACGCCGGCGGGAGAAAAAGGATAATGGCGAAACAGCACCTAGACGCGAAGTTCACGGACATCGTTACCAATCGAATGAAAAAAACAGCCTGCCGCATGATACTGCGGCAGGCTGCATTGTAGCCAAAAAACCGTACTGCGTTGGGGGCTAGCGGCTAGCCCGCGCCGTTAAAACTCTTCCCATTCATCGTCGCCGGCTGCCGTCTTGGCGGGTTTTGCAGTGGCACCGGCCTTGTGTGCCGCCGGCTTATGAGCGATGGCAGCGGGCTTATGCGC
>CALMWM010000112.1 GCA_937873435.1 uncultured Gallionellaceae bacterium | reverse complement strand
CATCCCCATTGAACCCGGCAAGGTGCGCATGTACGTGTGCGGCATGACCGTCTACGACTATTGCCACCTCGGCCATGCCCGCGTGCTGGTGGTGTTCGACATGGTGCAGCGCTGGTTCAAGGCGAGCAGTTTCGACATTACCTACGTGCGCAATATCACCGACATCGACGACAAGATCATCAAACGCGCCGCCGAGAACCATGAACCTATCGATGCGCTGACCGGGCGCTTCATCGCGGCGATGGATCAGGATGCCGCCGCGCTGGGCGTCGAGAAACCCAGCCATGAGCCGCGCGCCACCCAGTACGTGCCGGGCATGATCGCGATGATCCAGACCTTGATCGACAACGGCCTGGCCTATGTCGCGGACAACGGCGACGTGTGCTACTCGGTGCACGACTTTCCCGGCTATGGCAAGCTTTCCGGCAAATCGCTCGATGACCTGCGTGCCGGCGAACGGGTCGACGTCGCGGCTGGCAAGCGCGATCCGCTCGACTTCGCGCTGTGGAAATCGGCCAAGCCCGGCGAACCGCAATGGGATTCGCCGTGGGGGCCGGGCCGTCCCGGCTGGCACATCGAATGCTCGGTGATGAGCGACGCGTTGCTCGGCGAGCACTTCGATATTCACGGCGGCGGCGCAGACTTGCAGTTTCCCCACCACGAGAACGAAATTGCCCAGAGCGAGGGCAGTCACGGTCACCAGCATGTCAACTACTGGATCCACAACGGTTTCTTGCGGATCGACAACGAAAAGATGTCCAAATCCTTGGGCAACTTTTTTACCATCCGTGAAGTGCTGGAAAAATACGACCCGGAAGTGCTGCGCTTCTTCTTCTTGCGCGCCCATTACCGCAGCCCGCTGAATTACTCCGACCAGCACCTCGACGATGCTAAGGCTGCGCTGACACGACTCTATACTGCCCTTAAGAACACTCCCCCAAGGATGCTTCCCATCGATTGGAAAGATCCTTTCGCGGCTATGTTTCGGGCAGCAATGGACGACGATTTCAACACGCCGGAAGCTATAGCTGAATTGTTTGATTTGGCGACAGAAGCCAACCGGAGCAACGATCCGGTGAACACTACAATGTTGAAGTCGCTGGGTGGTGTACTAGGCTTATTGCAGCGAGATCCCAACGAATTCCTCCAGGCCGGTGCGGAGGAATCCGGCTATGCGCCGGAGAAAATCGAGCAACTTATCGCCGAACGGGTTGCCGCCAAGCAAGCCAGGAACTACACCGAAGCCGACCGCATCCGTAAGGAACTGACCGACGCCGGCATCGTGCTGGAAGATACGCCGCAGGGAACGGTCTGGCGGCGGGGGTGAGGTTGCCCGGCCTGCCTGGTTAGCCAGGTTGTTCCTTGTTCCGCATGAAATCCGCGACTTTCCAGAACGCTTTGGTCAGTTCTTCGCGCAATCCCGCTTCGGTCACGACATCCTCCAGTGCTTGAATCATGCAGGACATCCACTGGTCGCGTTCGGCGTCGCCGATGGCGAACGGTGTGTGACGCTGACGCAAGCGCGGGTGGCCGTGTTTTTCCGTGTAGAGCTGCGGGCCGCCGAGCCAGCCGGAGAGGAACAGGAACAGCTTTTCGCGCGAACCTTTCAGGCTTTTCGCGTGCATCGCGCGCAGATCGGTGACATCGGCACGCTGATCCATCAAGTCGTAGAAACGCTCGACTAGGCGTTGTACGCCTGCTTCACCGCCGATTTGTTCGTAGTGGGTCGCCATGATTATCCTTATCCTTTCACCGGTTTGACCTTGCTTGCCGCCAGTTTGGCACGGTTGCGCGCTTCCTCGGTGTCCTTGCCGGTAGCCAGCGCCACGCCCATGCGGCGGCGGGTGAAACTTTCCGGCTTGCCGAACAGGCGCAGGTCGCTGTTCGGCACGGCGAGCGCTTCCGCGACGCCCTCAAAGGCGATGCCGGTTGCTTCCATGCCGCCGTAGATCACCGCCGAGGCGCCAGGCGCGCGCAGGGAAACATTCACCGGCAGGCCGAGGATGGCGCGCGCGTGCAGCTCGAATTCGCTCTGGGTCTGGCTGCACATCGTTACCATGCCGGTATCGTGGGGGCGCGGGCTGACTTCGGAGAACCACACTTGGTCGCCCTTGACGAACAGTTCCACGCCGAAGAGGCCGCGTCCGCCCAGGTTGCCGGTTACCGCCTCGGCGATTTCGCGCGAGCGCGTCAGTGCGGCGGCGCTCATGGCTTGCGGCTGCCAGCTCTCGACGTAGTCGCCCTTGACCTGGATATGGCCGATGGGTTCGCAAAAATGGGTTGCGATTTGCCCGTCGGCGCCAATCGCGCGTACCGTGAGCAGGGTGATTTCGTAGTCGAAGGCTATGAAGCCCTCGACAATCACCCGTCCGCAGTCTACCCGGCTGCCGCTGGCGGCGTAGTCCCAGGCGGTTTTGACGTCGGCTGGGCCTTCCAGCCTGGACTGTCCCTTGCCGGATGAAGACATCACAGGCTTGACGATGCAGGGATAGCCGATGCCGCTGTCAATTGCGCTCTGCAATTGCTCCAGGCTGTCGGCGAAGGCGTAGGGCGATGTCGGCAGCCCCAGAGTTTCGGCGGCGAGGCGGCGGATGCCCTCGCGGTTCATGGTCAGTTTCGCGGCGCGCGCTGTTGGGATCACCTCGGCCAAGCCGGCGCGTTCGATCTCGACCAGCATGTCGGTGGCGATGGCTTCGATTTCCGGTACGATCAGCTGCGGTTTTTCTTGCTCGACCAAGGCGCGCAGAGCAGCGCCGTCGGCCATGTTGATCACGTGGGCTCGGTGCGCTACCTGGTGGCCGGGGGCGTTGGGATAGCGGTCGACGGCGACGACTTCGACACCGAGGCGTTGCAGCGCGATGATCACTTCCTTGCCCAGTTCGCCGCTACCAAGCAGCATCACGCGGGTGGCCGAGGGGCTTAAGGGGGTGCCTATTTTCATGAAGGTTCCTGTTTTCATGGCGTTCCAGAGCGAAATAAAGGAGATTTTATATGAGTAATGGTTGTTGCGGGCAAGGGAGGGTTGCAATTGATCTATCTCAGATAGTCATACAAATGCCGGATTCCTTCGTTTACAATTGCGCCTCGCTGAAACAGGTTGGAAAGTCCGAGGAGTGTCGGTGGTTGAAGAATTCGTACCAAATGGTTCCGAGCTTCGGAAGTTTCCGCGCTACCACGTGCATTGGCAGGTGGCGATTGTTCATGAAAAGGGCGGAAAAAGCGAAATTTTTCATGGGCAGACGCATGACCTGTCCATGAGCGGTGCGAGCGTCCATTCAGACCATAATATTTTTTCCGAAGAGCCGGTGACGGTTTTACTGGCCTTGCCGCCCCTCAGCACCGATCGGCGCGAGAAAATCATCGAAATTCACAGCCAGATGATCTACACCGTCCTGGCCGCCAATCATCACCAGTTCAGGATCGGCCTGCATTTCCTGCGGTTCAAGGGAGACGGGCGCAACCTGAT
>CALMWM010000111.1 GCA_937873435.1 uncultured Gallionellaceae bacterium | reverse complement strand
CAAGTTTGGAGCAACCATACCTATCACCTCTGCTAGGTAGCAATGCCTTCGAAAAGGGGTAACCTCAGAGCCGTTTGTGTCAACAAACGGGCGAAATCAATTAATAATAACTTCGACCCCATTTTTGCTTGCTTAATCACGACTTGGGAGAACTCATGAAATACCAAATTCGCACTTCTCTATTGATAGCCGCGCTAGTTTTCCATACCACCAACATCTACGCCTTTTCCTTATTCGGCCCTTCGGTCGAAAAGCTTGAGGTACAGCAAGTACAAGAGCGGATTCGAGAACAACCACTGGTAATTGCGCCGGGAACAGGGCGTGAGAATCTGGCTGTGCGAACCAAAGGTGCGGCTATCGGTGGGCTGGTACTGGGAGCAGTACTGGGTTCGGCGATTGCATCATCTGGAGCGCCCAGCCCGGGACAGAACATGCAGCAACTCATGGAAACCCAAAAACAGACGTTGGAAGTGGTTACGCAATTTTCCAGGGAAGCCATACCCGTGATCACCCATGAACTTGATAGCCAAGTTACCGAGCGCATGAAAAGCCATACCTTTCCGGGCCCGGCAGCGGCCATGCGCTTATTGATGGCCCAACAATTGGCAGCACAACTGAAAATCCTGCCAGAAATGCCCGCCAACAAGGATGACAACAAAGATGCCCGCTATGTCTTAATCGTTGATCAACCCATATGGCTGCTGGACTTCCGCTTGATTAGCTCTCTGTACGATCTGAAGTACCGCATGCAAACCAAGATTTATGATCGCCAGGCAAACAGCTACGTCTTGTCTCAGGAATGCGCAGGCACCTTCAAGGACGCATATGAACTGGAGGAATGGGAAGCCAATGACAAGGAGAAGGTGTTTATAGGTCTTGACGATATTGCACGGCAATGTAGCGGGCAAGCGATGGCGGCATTAGGCCTGCAAGCGCGGAATATTGAGCTGCCGCCCGATCAGCAGGCTGCAATACCCTGACCGTGGAGATAGAGGCGCCCTTCCTCCAACAAAGTGTGGTTTTGACTGGCGGAACAGCCCTGTTTGGCTAGCTGAATTGCGCAACGCAGGCACGACTTTCTGGGCGCGCCTGCCGGAACTCAATGACTGGTTCCCGCCGAGTGGGTGATCTTGTTGTAGACGTTGTACTTTCCCGACGGCTTGTTCATCGGCAGGCGTTTGATTTCCTTCAGCGTCGCCGCGTCGTATACCACCAGCGCGCCGTCATTTTCCCAGATGCTGACCAGTGCGTATTTGCCGTCGCGGGTAAATTCGACGTGCGCGGCGGTCTTGCCCGGCATCGGGCGCAGGATATGGGCGACTTCCAGCGTGCGTTTGTCGATCAGGGTCATCGCATCACGACTGGCCGGGTCGCCGCTGCTGAAACCGTCGGTCCAGGCATACGGGGTGTTCTCGTGGCTGCGCATGAAAAATCCCGGCCCCAGCGTCTTGATCTGCTTCACGGTCTGCCAGGTTTGCATGTCGATCACGCTGACCAGCGCTTCCTTCAAATTGGGCGTCGCCATCACTGGATGACCGTTGTATTCCCAGGTAATCCCGGAGCCAAGATGCGGCATACCGGGCAGGTCGATTTCCGCCACCAGCTTGCCGCTGTCGAGATCGATCACCTGGCCTTTTTTACCGTCGCGCGCCGCACCGATCAGATGGCGGTAGGATTGGTCGAAAAAGAAATCATCGAGATAATCTTTCACCTGGATACGGCGAATCGGGAAATCCTTTTCCGTATAGGAAATCTCCCACGCTTCTTTCACATCCTTCAACGCCGCGATAAAACTGCCGCGCGGTTCGGCCTGGTAGACGGCGGATACGCGCGAACTCTTGCCGCTGCCATCCTCCGTCGGAATCACCTTGATCAGCGACAGATCCTCGGCATTCAGCAGCACCAGGCTGTGCGGCAGGTAATTGCCCGCCAGCACGGTTTTCCCGTCGCCGGAAACGGCGATGTTGCGCATATTGATCCCGGCACGCACTTCCGCGACAGTCTTGAGGTTGTAGATATCGAATTTGCTGACCCAGCCGTCGCGCGAGCCGAAATAAACGAAACGCCCGTCCGGGCTGAATTTCGGACCGCCGTGCAGCGCGTAGCGCGTCGGGAAGCGGAAAATAGGCTCGAATTTATCGCCGTCCAGGATGGTCGCATGGTGGTCGCCTACCTCCACCACCACGAACAGGTTGAGCGGATCGGCCGAAAATACCGGCTTGTCCGGCAGCGTGCCGAAAACATGCTGGATATGCGAAGTGATGATCTCGTCCGCGCCCCATACCGGCATTTTAGGTAGCGGCGTGTAGACCAGCTTGACCAGCGCCTCGATTTCCTCCTTCGTCAGCTTGTCGGAAAAGCCCGCCATCTGGGTGGCGGTGCGCCCTTGCGCGATGGTCTTGATCGCCTCGGGGCGGCGCAAGCGCGCGAGGTTTTCCGGCAGCAATGCCGGCCCGGTTCCCCCCAGGCGTTCGGCACCGTGGCAGGAGGCGCAATGCTCGGCATAGTTTTTTTCGACCGTCTGAACGGCCTGCGCGCCCGGAGATAACCACAAGCCCGCCAAAATCATGCCCAAACCCAGCCATTTCGCATTCATCTTCAATTTCCAATTTCCTCGTCGGTCAAATAACAGGCAGGGTCTTCGGCCCACGGATCGCCGCTCACCTGCCAGGCACGCACCCGGGTATTGCCGCCGCAGATCGCGAAATAGCGGCAAGTGCCGCAGCGCCCGCCGACCTTGCGCGGACTCGCCTTCAGCCCGGCCATGATAGGGTCGGAAACGTCCGTCCAGATCGTCGAAAACGCCCGTTCGCGCACATTCCCCAGCTTGTAGTCCCACCACATGGTGTCGGGATGGACGTTGCCGAGGTTGTCGATGTTCGCCACGTTCACGCCGGAGGCATTGCCGCCCCACTGCGCCAATTTGGCGCGGATGTGCGGCTCCAGATGGGGGAAATGCCGGCGCACCCACAACAGCAGGTATACCCCGTCGGCATCGTTGTTGCCGGTTACGAACTCCTTGTGCCGGCCTTCCCGCTGGTAGCGCCAGCAAGTATCGAACAGCAGATCCATGGCCTGCCGGGTTGTGCGGTGGAACGCATCGTCCTTGCGATTCTTGTTGCCGCGCCCGGCATAATTGAGGTGGGACAGGTAAAACTTGTCGATCGCCTCGTCCTCCAGCAACTGCAACAACCCGGGCAGATCCTGAAAATTATCCTGGGTCAGCGTGAAGCGGATGCCGACCTTGATGCCGCGCTGCTTGCACAGGCGGATGCCGTGCATCGACTTGTCGAACGCGCCTTCCATGCGCCGGAAGCGGTCGTGCGTCTCGCGCAGGCCGTCCAGGCTGATGCCGACGTAATCGAAACCGATCGCGGCGATTTGCTCGATATTGCTTTCGTCGATCAAGGTGCCGTTGCTCGACAGCGCGGTATAAAACCCCATCGCCTTGGCGCGCGCGGCAATCTCGAAAATATCCGGGCGCAGCAGCGGCTCGCCGCCGGAAAGGATCAGCACCGGCACGCGAAACTGCTTGAGATCCTCCATCACCCCATACACTTCGGCGGTGGACAGTTCGCCGGGAAAATCCTTGTCCGCCGAAATCGAGTAACAGTGCTTGCAGGTCAGATTGCAGCGCCGCACCAGGTTCCAGATCACCACCGGGCCGGGCGGGTTGCGCTTCGGGCCGAGCGGCGAAGGCTGGGCGATTTCCTGCATGAATTGGGAGATACGGAACATGGCGTTTATCCGGTTATATCCGCAGCCCGGTTTTCTTCAGAATCCGTGTGCTGTAGAGAATTTCATGGCCGCGGTCGGCGTCGCCCAGCAGTTCGGCGATACGGCGGGTTTTCTGTTCCACCTCGGCAGGGTCGCGGCCATGCACCATCGCAAAAAAATTGTAGGGCCATTCCGGCAAATAGCGCGGGCGCTGGTAGCAATGGCTGACGAAATCCAGCGCGCCGACCTGCGCACCGAGTTCGTCGATGCGCTCGTTCGGCACGTCCCACACCGTCATGCCGTTGGCCTTGTAGCCCAGCGCATAATGATTGGGCACCGCGCCGATACGCCGGATCACGCCGTTTTCCAGCATCCTTGCAATACGCTCCATCACTTCCTGCGCCGTCACCCCGAGTTGTTCGGCCACCTGATGGTAAGGCTGCGGCACCAGCGGCAGCCCTTCCTGGGTCGCCTGG
>CALMWM010000110.1 GCA_937873435.1 uncultured Gallionellaceae bacterium | reverse complement strand
CATCGCCCATCGGCGCGAGGAGCGCGATGCGGCCATCACCTGGGCGGATCGTATGCTCGCGACGGCGGAAAAGGAACCGAAGCAGCTGATCCAGTTGCTGGCCGAATTCGCCAATGCCGATGTGCCGTTGACCGCGCCGTTTGTCGAGGAATTTTACGCCAGGCTCCAGGCCCAAGGCCCCGCCATGGCCTTTGTGCAGACCTGGGTCGAGCAAAAACTCCTCGAACAGGGCGTGACCGCCACCCAGTTGGCAGAGGCGGCTGGCCGCACAGCCGCAACCAACCAGATTTCCATCGCCAACAGTATCGGCAGCCTGCGTTTCATCGGCGCAATGGATTGGCGAAATTACGTCGAGTCGCTCAGCGTCGTCGAACAGACCTTGCGCGAAGATCCGGCGGGGATGTATGCCGTCCAGGATTTCGCCACCCGCGACCGCTACCGTCATGCCATCGAAGACCTGGCGCGCGGGAGCACGCACAGCGAACCGGAGTTGGCACGCCAAGCCATTGCGCTCGCGCAGGTCGCGGCAGAGCAATTGGGCAGCCAAGACCGTAGTGCGCATATCGGATACTACTTGATCGATCGCGGACGGCCGCAGCTGGAACACTCAGCCGGTTGCCGCTTGCCGTGGACAACGCGGGCCAAGCGGGCGAGCCGGGATTTCCGCCTGACCCTTTACCTCGGCCCTATCCTGGTGCTTAGCGGGCTGGCGACAGCAGCCATGCTTTCAGCTTTCGGCGGTTTTGATTTAAGCGACTGGCGCTACTGGTTTTTCGCATTCGCCGGACTGATCGGCACCTCGGCGCTGGCCGTCTCGCTGGTAAACCTGGCGGTCACGCTGCTCTTGGCGCCGCGCGCCTTGCCGCGCCTGGATTTCTCGCAGGGCATCCCGGATATTCACCGCACCATGGTGATCGTCCCCACCTTGCTGAGCAAGCCGCAAGAAATCGACGACCTGCTCGAAGCGCTGGAGATCCGCTATCTCGGCAACCGCGATCCCAACCTGTTCTTTGCGTTGTTGACGGATTTCCGCGATGCAACTGAGGAAACCCTGCCCAGCGACGCGGCATTGCTCGCCTACGCACGCGCCGCCGTCCAGGCACTCAACGAAACCTACCGCGAAGATCGCCCGTGCATCTTCTATCTGTTTCACCGGCCAAGAGTGTGGAATCCCTTTGAGCGGGTATGGATGGGCTACGAGCGCAAGCGCGGCAAGCTGGAACAGTTCAATGCCTTGCTGCGAGGCGGGGAACAAGCCGCATTTTCCGAGATTGTCGGAGACCAGAGCATCCTCGCTTCGATCAAGTACATCATCACCCTGGATACCGACACCCAACTGCCCCGCGATGCGGCACGCACGCTGGTAGGCAACCTCGCGCATCCGCTCAACCGGCCGGTGTACGACGCCGCCAAGGGACGCATCGTCGAAGGCTACGCGATCCTGCAACCGCGTGCCTCGATCAGCCTGACCAGCGCCGGCCAATCGCACTTTTCCAAACTGTTCGCGGGCGACTCGGGCATCGACCCTTACACGCGCGAGGTATCGGATGTCTACCAGGATATTTTCGGCGAAGGCTCGTTCATCGGCAAAGGCATCTACGATGTCGACGCTTTCCGCCTGGCCGTCGACGGACGCTTTCCCGAGAACCTGATACTCAGCCACGACTTGCTGGAAAGCGGCTATGCGCGTTCGGCGCTGGTGACCGATGTCGACCTGATCGAAGAACATCCGGCCAGTTACGCCGTGGATGCCAGCCGCCGCCACCGCTGGATACGCGGCGACTGGCAGCTTGCCGGCTGGCTGCTGCCGCGCGTGCCCGGGCCGCCCGGCACGGATGGCGCAAAGGCGCAGCGGCAAGCGAATCCGCTCTCGCCCCTGGCCGTGTGGAAAATCTTCGACAACTTGAGACGCAGCCTGGTGCCGCCTGCGCTGCTGGCGCTACTGGCAGGCGGCTGGCTGTTCGGGCCGGGTCCCGCATGGTTCTGGACCCTGCTGGTCGCGGCAGTGGTTCTCCTGCCCACCTTGCTGCGCGCGGCAATCGACCTCATCCGCAAACCCGAAGAACGCGACTGGCTACCTCATCTGGCACTGACCGGGCGCTCCGCCGGCCACCCTATCGTGCTCGCCTTGCTGACTTTGACTCTATTGCCCTACGACACCCTGATTTGCCTGGATGCGATCCTGCGTTCCGGGGTGAGGATGCTGTTCACCCGCAACGGATTGCTGCTCTGGCATGTGGACGCCTATGCGCGTCGCAACGCGCGCCGCACGCTGGCCGGTTTTTTCAGGGAAATGTGGATCGCGCCGCTTGTGGCGCTGGGCCTGGCTTCGGCATCAGGTGGCACGGAATTGCTCTTTTGCGCGCCCATGCTGTTGCTCTGGCTAGCGTCGCCAGCTGTCGGCTGGTGGATCAGCCTGCCGCTATCGTCTCCCGCACCGGACTTGAGCGCCGCTCAACAGGCTTTCCTGCGGGCATCGGCACGGCGCACCTGGCGCTTTTTCGCGGAATTCGTCGGCCCCCGGGACAACTGGCTGCCACCCGACAACTTCCAGGAAGTTCCGGCACCGGCCATCGCCTCGCGCACCTCGCCGACGAACATCGGCATGGCGCTGCTGGCCGACCTGGCGGCCTACGATTTCGGTTACATTTCAGCCGGAGAATGCCTGCGGCTTGTCGAGAACACCCTGGCGACGATGGAAAAACTGGAACGCTACCACGGCCATTTTTTCAACTGGTACGACACGCGCACGCTGCAAGCCCTGCACCCGCAATATGTTTCTTCGGTGGATAGCGGCAACCTGGCCGGCTGCCTGCTCACCTTGCAAGCGGGCCTGGCCGAACTGAAAGATCGGCCGGTGCTGTCGCCCAACGCGTTTCCGGGGCTGCAAGACACCTTGCTGGTACTGGCGGAACACCTTCCCTCCTCGCCCAGTCCCGAGCTGGCAAGGAAGATCAAAATCCTGCAGGATTCCCTGAACGCATTCGCCGCCCAAGCGCAGCCGCCGGCACTGGCTGCCGCCGACAGCTTGCTGGACGGGGTTCAGCGTGCCGGCGATGAACTGACGGCAGCGCTGCCTGCGGATATCGATATCGACGGCGAACTTTATTACTGGACGCAGGCCTTCGCCCGGCAAATCCGCGCGCTTCGGGATGACCTCGGCAGCCTGTTGCCCGGCCCGCAGCACTTCAGCCACATCCCGACCCTGGCGGAAGCCGGGGCAGCGGCGGCAGCAGTTCCCCGCTACAAGGGCGCAGCGGAGCGGCTCGAACTCATCGGCAAGTTGATGGCGCGTTGCCGCGAACTGGCGTCAATGGATTTCGAATTTCTCTACGACACCTCGCGCGGCTTGCTGGCCATCGGTTACGACGTCGGCGAGCGCCGGCGCGACCCGTCCTGCTATGACATGCTGGCTTCCGAAGCGCGCCTGGCCAGTTTCCTGCTCATCGCGCAGGGACAGATACCGCAAAAACATTGGTTCCTGCTGGGCCGCCTGCTGACCAGCCATGGCGGCGACGTGAGCCTGATCTCGTGGAGCGGCTCGATGTTCGAATACCTCATGCCGCAACTGATCATGCCGAGTTACCCGAACACCTTGCTGGAGCAAACCTGCAAGGCCGCGGTGTCGCGCCAGATCGAATACGGCCGGCAACGCGCCGTGCCATGGGGTATTTCCGAGTCCTGCTATAACGCCAGCGACGCCAGCCATGTCTATCAATACCGGGCGTTCGGCGTACCCGGCCTGGGGCTGAAGCGCGGCTTGGGCGACGACCTGGTCATCGCGCCGTATGCCAGCGCGCTGGCGCTGACGGTGATGCCGCTGGAAGCGTGCCGCAACTTGCAGACGCTGGCCGGCCTCGGCTTCCTCGGCGCCTACGGGTTCTACGAGGCGGTCGATTACACCCCGTCGCGGGTGCCGCGCGGCAAGCATCATGCCATCGTGCACAGCTTCATGGCGCATCACCAAGGCATGAGCCTGCTGGCCTTCGCACAGGTATTGCTCGACCAGCCGATGCAGCGCCGCTTCATGTCGTCGCCCCTGGCACGATCCACGGAATTGTTGCTGCAAGAGCGTGTCCCGAAGAAGGGCGCCACCCTCCACCCGCACGCCGCTGAAGTGAGCGCCGCCGCACGACCTCCCGCTGCCGAACCAGGCTCGATCATGCGCGTGTTACCGACCCGAATAC
>CALMWM010000109.1 GCA_937873435.1 uncultured Gallionellaceae bacterium | reverse complement strand
AGTGAAGGACTTGTGCAACAAGTTGATAATGTCGGCCTTGATCTTGTCGGCGCTTTTCTCGTTCAGGTCCACTTCCTTGATGAGTGCATTGCCCTCCTCGTTATTGCCGCCTATTCCATTGATCAAGCGTAAGGTGGCGTTGGCGCCCGCCACCACGCGATCGGAATGCGCGGCGAGAAGATCGAAAAATTCCCTGCGTTGTGGCATCAGGCTGCTGAACATCAAACGTCTCCCTTGGTTTTGAGCATTTCCTCCAAAATGATGGACGGTTGTCACAATATAGTCAAAAAAAGTTCATATTCGGTTGGTGTTTTTATCAGCTACCTCCCGGCGCAGTGATCCAGGTCGTCTTCATCGAAATTTAATCTGCTTGTAACCAATGCGTAACCGCCCGCGCTTAACGTGTCAGCACATTCTAAAAAAGTGGAGAAAACGAGATATGTTGAGCGAACACTTATCGCAGGCCCAGCGCGTACAACCACGCTTGCAGTTGAGTCTGGCGCATTCCGAAGAAGAGGTGCGTGAAGCCCAGCGCCTGCGTTACAAGGTTTTTGTCGAAGAAATGGGTGCCCATCCCACCTGCCGCGAACCCGGCATCGACCGCGATATTTACGACCCGTATTGCGATCACCTGCTGGTGCGCGAGCGCGACAGCAACGAAGTGATCGGCACCTACCGCATGTTGACCGCGGCGCGCGCCAAGGAAGTCGGCGGTTTTTATTCGCGCAACGAATTCGACCTGACGCGGCTTGCCAACCTCAGCGAACGCACCGTCGAAGTCGGGCGCTCCTGCGTGCATCCCGATTATCGCAGCGGCGCGGTCATCGCGATGCTGTGGGAAGGTCTGGCGAAATACATGCAGACCCATAACGCCGAGTATCTGATGGGATGCGCCAGCATCAGTATTTCCGACGGCGGTCATGTGGCCGCCAGCCTGTACCAGCGCCTCAAGGCCGAGAGCATGTGCCCCATCGAATGGCGCGTATTTCCGCGCTATCCCTTGCCGCTGGATCGCTTGGAACAGAATCTCGAAGCAGCCACACCCGCCCTGATCAAGGGTTATCTGCGCGCCGGCGCCTATATTTGCGGCGACCCGGCTTGGGATCCCGATTTCAACACCGCCGACCTGTTGATACTGCTGCCGAAATCGCGCATAACCGCTCGTTACGCCAAGCACTTCATCGGCTAGCCGGGACAGAATCTTCCTCCGCCTTTTCCCCGCATGTGCGGGGATTTTTTCGTGTAAAAAACCCCCTGTCTAGGCTTGGAGCATCGGCAGCCAGCCAGCAGCCGGCGGCACGCCGTACCAGTCCCAACCCCGCGCCGTTTTCAGGGCGGTATTGCGGATGCGTTCCCACGTCTCATCGGGTGAAATTCGCAGCAGATCGCTGATTGCCGCATGGTCGTCGGGTAAAGCCGCGTCGAACCAGCCTTTGGCCGAATGGCGCGCCAGCGCGACGGCGAGTGCAACGCAGCGGGTGCGCGGCTTGCTGGCGTGGCTTTCATCCATCAGAGCCAACAGCAATTTGGGTAAATGCCAAGTGGATGCCAGCGCCAGTTGCAGTTCGATCAAAGCGAAACCCAGCACCTCGCACTGAACCGCCATGCTGCGTCGCCCTGGCTCGTTTCGCTTCAGCCTGTTGATCATCATCATCGGTTTCGGGGCGAAACACCACAATAGCATTTCAGCCATGTCGCGCAGCAAAGCGGCTATCACCACCTCGTCGGTATCGATGTCGTTGCGCAGTACCGACCAGTCGAGCGCATACAGTGCCGCGTGGCGCGCGCGGCTCATCACTTGCATCATGCCTTCCAGGGCCAGCGGGTAATCGGCGAGCGCGTCTTCGATCAGCGGCTGATTCGAAAAATGCTCGAAGAACGGTGTCGTGCCTATCATCATGATGGCGCGATCGATGGTGGTGATGTCGGTGGTTTGGTGTTTGCTGCGATGAGATTCCAGATAGCGCAGCACCTTCACCGTCATGATCGGGTCATGCAGAATGACGGCGGACAACTCGTGGCCGTTGAGCTCGTCTTCCCGCCCTTTCAAACGTGCCAATTCCACAACGGTGCGGCGCAATACCGGCAGCTTTGCCTGATCGAGATACAACACCCAGGCATTCAGGCTCAAGAGTTTGTTTATCATTAAGTTGGCATAGGCTATTCCGGCCGGGAAAGACGGCGCGTGTGGAAGCATCCTCCCGGTCGCGAGTGGAAAAACTTGCGACTTGCCTGCGAATATAATGCCTGGAATAAATTGTTGGAAGCGGTTATTGCAAAAAGCCCGCACGCGCCAACCGGATGTTGCGCTTCGCTCAGGCCGTCGCGCGTTCCCGCCGTTCCATGAACAAGGAATTGCCGGGAATTTTCTTGGCCTGCTTTTTTGCCTCGGCGGCGGCCGCCGCGACCTGGTGCAGCGAGGTGAATAGCCCCGGCGTGGCTTTAATCACCCCGAGCGACAAGCTGGTGAGGGGGTGGAACATTCGTTTGCCCTGGCGATCCTCGGTGACGTAGCCGCCGCGTTCGCGGTCTTCGACACTGAAGAATTCCTGCACGCATTCGCCGAACATCTCCAGGATGTGCTGGCAGCGCACTTCCCAATCGGCGCTCTGGAACAGGATGATGAAATCGTCGCCGCCGACATGTCCGATGAAGTCTTGCGAAGAATCGCAAAACCCGTTCAGCAGGTTGCCGGTCAGCTTGATCAGCTCATCTCCTTTATGGAAACCGTATACGTCATTGAACGGTTTGAAATGGTCGAGATCGCAGTAGCACACGTGGAACTCGGTTTTGCAGCGCAGCAGCAGTTCGATCTGTTCGTCGATCGGCACGTTGCCCGGCAGCTGGGTCAGCGGATTGGCATAGCGTGCCGCAGTGATCTGCATTTCGGTGATCGCGCGCATCAGGTCGTGGCCGGTTCCCATGCCGAGATAACGCCCCTGATCGGTAATGATGAAGCCGTTGGCAAGGTGGTGGCGTTCGGCCTCGACGATGATGCAGCTCAGTTGCTGGATGCTGATGTTCTTGTCCACCACCAGCGGCGCCGGATCCATGAATTTGGCACAGGGTTTCTTGCCGTAGAGTTCGCGCCGGTAGGGGCGGGCGAAACGGTCGATCAGGCCGAAACGGTTGATCAGGCCGACCGGCACCCCCTCGTCGACAACCGGCAACGCCTGCAAATCCGGGTCGGCGTTGAATTTTTCGTAGACCACTTCGTTGGGCGTGTTGGAACCGACTGCCGCAACCTGCTGCAACAGCTTGGCGGCGGTTACCGCTTTGTTCGGCAGATTGTTGAGGCTGTGGGCAATGACGGGCACGGGCTTCAGGGCTTTAGCCACATCGGCGGAAAGGGCGGTTGCCGGTTTGCCGTTGGGGCGGGCGATATGGTAGCCCTGGCCGAACGCAATCTTCAGGTCGCGCACCGCCAGCAGTTCCGCCTGGTTTTCGATGCCTTCGGCAATCACTTGGCAGCCGGACTTATCAGCGATTTCCTGGATCGAACGGACGAATTGCAGCTTGACCGGATCGTTGTTGATGCCCTGGATGAAGTGCATGTCGATCTTCACGAATTCGGGACGCAATTCCGACCACAGGCGCAGCCCGGAAAAGCCCTCGCCGAGATCGTCCATCGCGATCTGGAAGCCCATTTCGCGGTAATGCATGGTCGCGCTACGCAGCACGCTGTAATCGTAAGTCGGCTGGCTTTCCGTCAGTTCGATGATCACCCGCGCCGGGCTGATACCGATTTCCCGCATGTAATGCAGTGTCTCGCCGCTTCGCGCGCCGCGCTGGATCAGCGATTCCGGGCTGACGTTGAGGAACAGCCGGCCCGCCAGATCCAGTTCGGCGAATCTTTCCAGCACCACGCGGCGGCACAGATGCTCCAGCTTGACCCCGAGATGGAATTGCCCTGCGGTCTTGAACAGGCTCAGCGGCGAATGCAGCGGGCTGTCGGAAGGCCCACGGATCAACCCTTCGTAGCCGATGATGTCGCCGTTGCGCAAATCGACGATAGGCTGGAACAGTGCGGTCAGCAGGCGGCGTTCGATGATCTCGTTGAGATGCGCGAGCATCGTGTCGTCTTCCGCATGGTGGTAGGGCTCGCCTTCGCCGAGTGCGGTGTTGGAGAGGTCAATGCCCAGCGCCGTTGCCCGCCGCTTTCTGTAAGAAATATTGCCGAAGTTGACCATGATGGAATCCTTTTCAGGCAAACCAGTCACGCGCTTTGCGCCGTCGGGAACATCGTTTTCAAACAGGCTGAACATGGGGTAACTCCAATCCATCAGGGGCGGAATTCTCCGCTTGATGGCAGTCAAATAAATTTTCGGTGGCTAATTCTAATCAGGATTTGTGACAGCGATGTGATGTTGGGGAGTTGTGTAGCCAGGAAGGGAAGGATTCGGATTACGGGGTGCAGCCGGATGGCGGGATGGAACGCATTCCGCTATTCTCCATGCTGGATACGGACGTTAAGTGACAAATTTCTTCTGAAGGAATTTCCAGGAAAATTTCACCCGGGCACAATTCATGTGTGTGCCCCTCATTTTTGTTCTTGTGGGGTTGGTGATCATAAAAAGTAGTTGTTGCGATGCGCGCGAATGTTTGGATAGCCGGTGGCAGCACGGCGGCTGCGAAATTGGTACGGCATAACCTTGGTGTGTTATCGGCCCTGCGGGCCACGGACGGTCCTCGCCGAAATTCCCCTTGGCAATTAGCTCGGCGGGAAGCGTAGTTGCGAGAAGAAGCGTCCGTTTCGAATCGCCGTTCGTTCCACCGATGCGGCGGTTTGTGTGGCATCCAGCAATCCCCGCTGTTCCAGAAACAGTAAATATGCCCGCGTGCTGATTTTGCGGCAATTATCGGGCAACAAAAAACTGGCGCGGGCGATCTTGTGATCTTCAAACAGGAAAACGCCGGTAGCGGGCGGCTCGGCTAGGGCGAATTCGTTCATGCTTTCCTGTATCGCCAGTTCGCCCAGATTGGTTTTTTTGAGCCGCGCATTTTCTACCGCCTGTGCTTCCCGGTAGCGCTGGCAGGTTCGTGTCGGCAGGATAGGCAGTGCGCTGGCCCAGCGCTGGATTTTCTCGCTAGTGGGCGTCTGGTTGCGGGTGACTTCATGCAACACCATATCCACCAGTTGCAGCGACCAGCCGGGCTTGAAAAGCAAATCCAGCGCATCGGCGTAAGCTAGGGTAATCAATGGCCCTGCATCGGGCAGCAGAATAACTTGTGATTGCGACACCCGGTTTCCTCTCAGGGCGTCAACGCGTTCAGTTCGGCTATCATGCCCTGTGTCACCGCCTCCGACAGACGCGGCATGGGCAGGTGCGCTTGCACCATCAGCAGAAAGAGGTCTTCCTCGCTGTCGAGTCCCAAAGCCGCCATGGCGGCGACATCGCTGATCCGCCCCAGGGAGAAATCGAGCAAGGTTTTGTAGTTCTGGGTTCCCCCGCTTTCCGCCGCTTCGAAGGTTTCCACCAGATAACGCAACTCGGCATTGAACAAGGCGTTGATGGAAGTCTCGGATTTTGCGGCGACGACCTTGGCCCGCTTGAGCAGGTCGCGATCAACCGCACCGGTAAAGTTGACGGTTGCAGCCATTATAGGCTCCTTGGCGGAAATTGGCACATAACTAAGTGTAGCACTGTATTATGTGTTTGGTAAGTGTGGTCCGGAATGCGATGCGCTTCATCCAGGCCACGAGTTGTCACCAAGAGTTCAAGAAATTGTCATCAAACCTTCCCGGTTGCGCTGGCAAAGTCTTCGTCATGAAAAACATTCCCCAACTATCGCCGTCTCAGCCCGCCAGGGCGAGGCTGCGCATCGCCGTGGTGACCGAAACCTGGCCGCCGGAGATCAATGGTGTCGCGATGACCATGCAGCGCATGGTGCGGGGTTTGCGGCAACGCAATTGCCGGGTGCAACTGATCCGTCCGCGTCAGAACGCGGCTGAGCAGCCTCTCGTCGAGGACGGGCTGGAAGAGTTGCTGTTGCCGGGGTTTGCGATTCCGCGATACGAAAACCTGCGTTTCGGCTTCCCGGCGCGCGCCGCGCTGAAAAAAGCCTGGCAGGAAAACCGCCCGGACATCGTGCATGTCGCCACCGAAGGTCCGCTCGGCTGGGGGGCGTTGAGTGTCGCGTTGAAGCTGGACATTCCGGTCACCACCGATTTCCACACCAATTTCCATAACTACACCGACCATTACGGCATCGGCTGGCTGCGCGGCACGATAGGGCGCTACCTGCGGAACTTTCACAACAAGGCGCTGTATACCTTCGTTCCCAACGAAGGCTTGCGCCGCGAAATGGAAGTGCAGCGTTTCCGCAATGTCGCGGTGATCGGTCGTGGCATCGATACCGCGTTGTTCAACCCGCAGCGCCGTAGCGCCGAGTTGCGCCGCCACTGGGGTGTGGTCGAAGGCGAGCCGGTGGCGATTTATGTCGGACGGCTGGCGCCGGAAAAGAATCTCGACGCGGTCGCGGAGGGCTTCAAGGCGATTCGCAGCCATCACTTCAACGCCCGCATGGTGTGGGTAGGCGACGGGCCGGCGCGGGCCGGACTGGAGGCGCAGTACCCCGACCATATCTTTGTCGGCATGAAGACCGGGGAAGAGCTGGCGGCGCACTATGCCTCGGCGGATATTTTCCTGTTTCCCAGCCTCACCGAAACTTTCGGCAACGTGACGCTGGAAGCCATGGCCAGCGGTTTGGCGGTGGCCGCCTATCGCTACGCTGCGGCAGGCGTCTATATCAGGCATGGCGAAAACGGGCTGACCGCGCTATTGAATGACCAGGCCGCATTTATCGACCTTGCAGCGCGGTTGGGCAGCGATCCCGAACTGGTCGGGAATCTGGGCCGGGCCGCCCGGCGCGATACGGAAAACATGAGTTGGGAAGCGGTATGCGATCAGTTTGAACATTACTTGTTGAAAGCTGTGCAACGAGGAGGTCATGATGTCCGAGAAAGCCGCTTCTTATTTGTGCCGGATTAACCGCTGGGATCTGGTCTGGTGCCTGCGTTTCAATCAAGCCAGCCGTCGCACTTGGGTGAGGGCGGCGTTCGGGACGATCAGCCGCCTCGGCGACGGGGTGTTCTGGTACGGCCTGATGGTGGTTTTACTGGCCGTGCGCGGCTGGCATGCCGTGGTTCCGGTGATGCACATGCTGGCGGTCGGGATCGTTTGCCTGGCGGCCTACAAATGGCTCAAGGGAAAAACCCTACGTCCGCGTCCCTTCGAGTTGAACCAGGAGATATTCCTCGGCGCCGCGCCGCTCGACCAATTCAGTTTTCCCTCCGGCCATACTTTGCACGCGGTCGGCTTCAGTGTCGTGGCGCTGGCCTATTTCCCCCTGCTCGCCTGGATAGTGGTACCGTTCACCCTGCTGGTGGCGGCCTCGCGCCTGGTGCTGGGATTGCACTACCCGACCGACGTGCTGGCCGGCGCGGCGATCGGCGCGAGTATCGCCAGCGTCTCACTCGGGTTGTGATGGAACAATTGATGTGGCAGCGGAATTTGTTCCAGCAGATGACCGAGGCTTGAATCCTGAATCGCCTTCCACACTTCGCTTTCCCATTCTGGTTCGGCTTGCAGCGCGGGCAAGGTGCCGGCAAGAATGGCGTTGATCTGGCCGAAAACGGCTGCGCTGCAACAGGCGGTTCTCATCGAGCAAGCGTGCCGCCGCTATCCAAAGCCAGCGGCAGGAGCCAGATGAATGCGGTGCGCTTTTCCATCCCACCAAAATGCAGCGGCGGCATGAAATCGGCTTGACGGGCTGATAATTTTATTTTGAATTAAATTATGCAAAACTATTTCAAAGGACAATATGGAAATCGCAAAGGACATCATGGAAAGCCCGCATAAAGGCAAGACCGGACTGAGGCGGTTGTGGAACGCCCTGCATTATTCACTGGCCGGCTTCAAGGCAGCCTATCAGAACGAGGATGCTTTCCGCCAGGAGGTACTGCTGGCGCTGGTGCTGATCCTGTTTCGCGACCGGGTGAGCGTCAGCACCGCCTGGTG
>CALMWM010000108.1 GCA_937873435.1 uncultured Gallionellaceae bacterium | reverse complement strand
GAGCGAGATCGGGTCGCTGTTCAAGGTGACTGTCTGCGCGGGAAAGCGGTCTTCGAAGCGAACGCCGTAGTCGTCCACGGCGAGTTTTTTCAGGGTGATGTTCCACGGCGCGCCGCTTTTTTCGGCGGTGGCCTTTTTCGCCGGGGCGCCAGCCAATTTGGCAAGGTCGAGGGTGCCGTCGTGCTCGCGGCGCAGTTGGAGTTTGCCGGACTGGCTGGCAAATTCGCCGATTTCCAGGGTGCGCCGGGCGAGATCGAGGCGGGCATCCTTGAGCGAGGCGGCGGCGAGACGGAAGAACGGCTGTTTTTCGTTTGTCAGCTGCAAGTCGAGGCCGCTCAGATTGGCACCCAGTTGGTCGAGAAGTAGCTGGGGTTTGCCCTGGTCGAGCGTGAAAGCAAAGCGGGTGGCGGCGTTCAGGCTGCCGTTGGCGATTTTCAGCGTGGCTAGCGGCGCGTAGGACTTGACCGCCAGTTTGACCAGTTCGAGGTTCCCTTTCGCGTTCAGCGGGTTGCCGAGCAGGCTCGACGAGGTGATATGGAGTTTCAGAGCGGCTAGCGAAAATGCCGGGATGCCGCGGGCGTCGGCGATTTCCGCTTGTTGCAGGGCGAGGTTGCCGGTGAGTTGCAGCGTGGCAGGCTGGCCGTGCGGCTGGCTGAAGGTGGCGAGCAGCTTGCTGTCGAGCAGTCCGGCCGCCAGGCGGAACGGTAGTTTCTGCGGCAGGTAGTCGAGATATTTGGGCAGGTCGAGGTCGTCCACGTCGAGTTCCAGCGTCGCCTCGACCTTGTCGGCGAAGGGACGGGTCTTGCCGGAAAGGGCCACGTCGCGCCCGTTTACATGCGCCTTGAATGAGGGCTGGACATAAATGTCGGTGTAGGACGGCAGGTTGGAGATGAACGGGATGGCCAGCTCAATGTCGCTGACCTGGTGGATCTTGCCTGCCGGCTTGTCGTCGAAGTCGATTTTCCCGCCGTTCAAACGGATGTTGTTCAGCGCAAAGCGCGCCTTGGGTTCTTCGTCCGGCTGGTTGAGGAATTCCTCGATCAGGTCGCTGACGTTGTAGCTGCGGTTGGGATTGCGCACCAGCTTGAGGTAGGGCCGGTCGAGGCGGATTTCCTTGAGAATAACGCCGCCGCGCAGCAGGGAGGCGGCTTCCAGGTTGACGTAGAGTTCCTCGAAGGAGAGCGCGGTGGCCGAGCCGTCGCGCTCTTTCACCGCAAAGCCGCGCACGTAGGCCGATAGCGCAAAGGGATGAACGACGATTTCGCGGATCGTCGTCTCGCGATGCAGTTTCGCGCTCAGTTGGCTGGACAGCAGCGACTTGGCGATGGGCGGCAGTGCCAGGTAGCCGAACAGACCGAGCAGCACGATGGCAATCAGCGTCCAGCGCAAGGGACGGAAGCGGAGCAGGCGGGCGGGCAAGATTTTCATCGCGGTATTTTAGGTAAATCAGTTTTGAGTGTTAAGTTTTGAGTGTTTAGTGAATGTCACCGCGCCGGTGCGCGTTGGTATTGGATCACGCGCGTAGCGCATTCTGCAACTCAACACTCAACATTCAAAACTAAAAACTGCATTTTCTAATGCGGCAAGGTGCGTGCCACTACCCACGCCTCGACCTGGGTTGCGCCTTTGGCGCGTACCGCTTGGGCGAGCGCATGGAGCGAGGCGCCGGTGGTCATTACGTCGTCGATCAGTGCGACTCGTTTGCCGCTCAAGTCGAGGTCGCAACTGAAGGCGCCGCGCAGGTTGGCGGCACGTTTCTTGAGTTTCAGGGTGGCTTGCGGCGGCGTGTCGCGGAGGCGGCGGCAGGCGTGGGCGTCAAGCGGGATGGCGAGTCGTCGCGCCACTTGGCGGGCGATTTCCTGCGCCTGGTTGAAGCCGCGTTCCTTCAGGCGCGCCGGGTGCAGCGGCATGGGGATCAGCAGGTCGGGTTTGCGCTGCTCTATGGCGCGCGCGGCGAGCGGTTCGGCCAGCCGGTCGAGCAGGGTGAGATTGCCGGCCTATTTTAAGGATTGGATCAGCGCGTCGACCGGAAAGGCGTAGCTGAAGGCAGCCACGGTAAAGTCGAAGGCGGGCGATTTTTTCAGACACTGGCCGCAGGTGGCGCCGCCTGCGGTCGGCAGCGCGCAGGACGGGCAGGTGGCGCTTGGATGGTAGGGCAAGGCGATACGGCACGCCGCGCATAATTGCCCGTTTCCCGCAGTGTCGCCGCACAACGCGCAGCTTGAGGAAAATAGGTGTTGCGCAAATTTTGTGCAACCGTTTAAAAATGCGCCCGTTAAATTTGACAATTGAATGCAAATCTTTGATGATTGCGGCCATTTTACTGTGATAATCGCCTTTTTTGACAAAGACCAAGGGGGGGCCATGAATTTAAAAAAGGTCGAAAAAATCATCAGCGCCGGGCAATGCAAGTTTGCGGCGCGCATTTTCAATATCGGCAGCATCATTGCGGTGCTATCGGTGGTGCTGATCCCGATCTGGATCGCCGGCTCGATCTTTACCTATGCCTCGATCGCCCATCATCCCGATTCGCGGGTGGGCGAATACAACCGCTGGGCGGGTTATCGCTTCTACGGGCTGGTCGGGTCGCTGGTGGTGGTGCTCAATTTCACCGGCGAGATGAAGGCGTTGCTGGGCGGTACTTTCAATATGTGGCTGACGGTGTATATGGTCGGCGTATTGGTGGTGGTGCCCTTGGGATTGCGCGATATTTACCGTGCCGGCAGGGAAAACTGGCGGGATATGACTGTGGAGCTGGAAGTACATGAATAATCCAATGGAGTTGGGCAAGGTTGCGGTGGATAGCCGTCATATCTGGTCGACGGATGAAATCGAGGCGCTGTTCGCGCTGCCGTTCAACGATCTGCTGTTCCGGGCGCAAACGGTGCATCGCGAGTACTTCGACCCGAATTCGGTACAGGTGAGCACCTTGCTGTCGATCAAGACCGGCGGCTGCTCCGAGGACTGCGGCTATTGCTCGCAATCGGCGCATCACCACGCCGAGGTGGAAAAGGAAGCGCTGCTCGACCTCGACACCGTGCTGGCACAGGCCGCCGCCGCCAAGGAAAAGGGGGCCACCCGTTTTTGCATGGGCGCCGCCTGGCGCGGGCCGAAGCAAAAGGATCTGGAGCCGGTGCTGGACATGGTGCGGGCGGTCAAGGCGCTCGGGCTGGAAACCTGCGTGACGCTGGGGATGCTCAAGGAAGGCCAGGCCGAACAATTGCGCGAGGCCGGGCTGGACTATTACAACCACAATCTCGACACCGCCGAGGAATTCTACGGCGAGGTGATCACCACCCATAGCTACCAGGAGCGCGTCGAAACGCTGGGGCGGGTGCGCAAGGTGGGGATGAAGGTGTGCAGCGGCGGTATCGTCGGCATGGGCGAAACCCGCGCGCACCGCGCCGCGCTGATCGCGCAGCTGGCCAACCTCGAACCGCCGCCGGAATCGGTGCCGATCAACATGCTGGTACAGGTCGAGGGTACCCCGCTGGCCGGGATCGCCGAACTCGATCCGCTGGAATTCGTGCGCACCGTCGCGGTGGCACGCATTACCATGCCGTCCAGCCTGGTGCGCTTGTCCGCCGGGCGCCAGGAGATGAGCGACGAATTGCAGGCGCTGTGCTTCCTCTCCGGCGCCAATTCGATTTTCTACGGCGACAAACTGCTCACCACCGGTAACGCGTCGACCGAGCATGAC
>CALMWM010000107.1 GCA_937873435.1 uncultured Gallionellaceae bacterium | reverse complement strand
GGTGGCGGGCTTCTTGGCAGGCACAACTTGAAGCGCGTAGCGTTCAAGAAGCTGGCCGATGGTGCGGGCTTTGTCAGTGTAGCCGATGCGTTCCGCCCAAGCCTTGTAGGCTTCTGGTAATGACGAACCCAACCGGAACATTTGCTTGCCATCCCAAAGGTACTCAAGGCCGGGAGGCACCCGATAGTAATATGCTTCATGCTGGAGTTTCCACCGGGAAGGTAGCCCCTTGTTGGGGGTGTCCTTAATTTTGTGTAAACGGGTTTTCGTTTAACGTTGCGGCATCCGATCATCGAATTGGATGGTAAACCGGTTTAGCGCAACTTTCCAATCCCGGATCGGCGCAGTACCTTTTCGCCGGCCAGATTGATACCCAGCGCCAGATACACCGCTTTGACCCGCACTGCGCCGCTATCACGTGCCTTGACGTGAATGCAGTCGAGATAGACGATGGGATACAGCGCATCCAGCGCTCTGGACTGCCAGGCTTTGGCATCGTCAATGACCGCGTCCGTGACAGAGGAAATCAGCGAGGGCGAGACTTCGGTGCCATACATTTCTTCCAGGTGGCCTTGGATCTCCCGCACCGTCATGCTGCGTGCGTAGAGCGACAGAATCTTGTCGTCGAAGCCCGTCCAGCGGGTCTGGTGCTTGGGGATGAGTTGCGGCTCGAAGCTGCCGTGGCGGTCGCGGGGGATGTCGATGGGCAGTTCGCCGAATTCGCCCTTGAGCGTCTTCTTGCTCTTGCCATTGCGGGTATTGCCGGTGGAATTGGCGACTGGCTCATGCTTGGCGTGGCCCAGATGCTCATCCATCTCGGCTTCGAGTGCCCGCTCCACCAGCTTCTTGGTGAGTTGCTTGAGCAGTCCGTGCTCGCCAATCAAATCTTCGGGTTTCTTGTAGTCAGCCAGCAGACTGTCTAATAGTTCGTTGCTTACGGCCATTGCTGCTCCTTTCTCTAGGACGGCAGTTTCCTGCCATATGACCGTTTACACAAAATTTCTTACACCCTCGCAATGACCGCTCCAACGTCTTGATTGGAGTGAACTGGCGAGCCAACCCGGACACATTCTAAAAAATTGTGAAGACCTGTTAAGAGTGCTATTATTGGCACTGAAGCAGACGCAGGAGAGAATCATGTCGCATGTAATTTTGGCGGAAATCACAGCAAGCGTTTCAGAATTGAAGAAAAACCCAATGGGTACCGTTGCTGCTGGCGATGGTTTTCCGGTTGCGATCCTCAATCGCAACGAAACGGCTTTCTACTGCGTTCCAGCTAAAGCTTATGAAGCGCTTATAGACAAGTTGGAAGACATCGAACTAAACACTATCGCTGATGCCCGGTTGAAGGATGGGAAAACGCTGGTGAAGGTGACGCTGGATGAATTATGAACTGAGCTTTCACCCGGATGCTCTGGATGAGTGGAGGAATCTGGATAATTCAGTACGCGACCTGTTCAAGAAAAAATTGGCAGAGCGCATGCAAAACCCACGCGTCCCAGCTTCAAAATTATCCGGTCAGAAAGACAGATTCAAAATCAAACTCAGGAGCGTTGGCTATCGCTTGGTTTATGAAGTCCGCGATACCGAAATCGTTATCATAGTCGTTGCAATTGGTAAGCGTGAACGTAACGCCGTTTACAAAGCCGCAGCGAAGCGGTAATCTTATTTTTCTGTATCATAACGCTTTTGCATTTCTTTATAAATCAACAAGTTGGGTGGTTGCGATTTGCAATTTTATGATACATTCGATTAAGCATAACACACTGGAATTGTTGAAATTATTGCCACTCAGAAACAGGGGCTACGAACCAAGGGGTCAGGAGTTCGAATCTCTTCGGGCGCGCCATATGCAACAATGAACCAGGCTATCTCTATCTTCGGATAGCCTTTTTCTTTGGCTGTGTTCGCAAATCATGTTGTTAAACCGCTCCACCGAGCGCCATAGCCA
>CALMWM010000106.1 GCA_937873435.1 uncultured Gallionellaceae bacterium | reverse complement strand
TAGGGAGGAATATCTTTCAGCACAACGCTGCCTACGGCGGTAATGCAATGCGCGCCGACATGGCAAAACTGATGGACACCGGTAAATCCGCCAAGAATAGCGAAATCGCCAACCTGTACATGCCCTGCAAGCTGAGAATTGTTGGCAAAAATGGTGTTGTTGCCAATTTGACAGTCATGTGCCACATGGACATAAGCCATGATCCAGTTATCGTTGCCGATACGCGTCACACCAACATCCTGCACCGTGCCGCAATTAAAAGTACAAAACTCGCGGATAACGTTGCGGTCGCCGATTTCGAGACGGGTGGGCTCCCCTTTGTATTTCTTGTCCTGTGGAACTTCACCCAGCGATGAGAACTGAAAAATCTGGTTGTCCTTGCCAATTCGAGTATGCCCGGTAATTACCACATGCGGGCCTATCGAGGTTCCAGACCCGATTTCAACATGCTCACCGATAATCGAATATGGGCCGACACTGACGTTGTCGCCAAGCTTGGCGCCGCTGTGGACAATGGCAGTTGGGTCGATCATCAGACAATTTCCCGCTTGGCGCACATCAAATCGGCTTCGGCAACGACCTGATCATTTACCCTGGCTTCTGCCTTGTATTTCCAGATCCCACGCATCTGGCGCTCGATTTTTACATGAAGATGCAACTGGTCTCCCGGCATTACCGGTTTTTTAAAGCGTGCACCGTCAATACCGACAAAATAAAAAACCGAATCGTCATCTGGTTTCTCACCCATGGTCTTGAACGAAAGAATGCCGGCAGCTTGTGCCAACGCCTCCATGATCAGCACGCCGGGCATCACCGGATGATGCGGAAAATGGCCGGTAAAAAACGGCTCGTTGATCGTTACGTTTTTGTAGGCATGAATGCTCACGCCCGGCTCACAGGAAACCACCCGGTCAACCAGCAGGAAAGGAAAGCGATGCGGCAAATGTTGCAAAATTTCATGTATATCCATGGCACTCAAGATATTTTTCCTTCCGAATATTTTTGTTCCAGTTGTTTCACGCGCTCCACCAACTCGGTGAGATGGTGCAATTGCGCTGCATTTTTCAGCCAGTCTCGGTGCGGCAAGCAGGGTATCGAAGAGGTATAGGTGCCGGGTTCGCTAATCGACTTGGTCACCAGCGTACCCACGGAAATATTGACGCGATCAGCAATCTCCAGATGCCCGATAATCATCGCGCTACCAGCCACTGTGCAATAACGGCCGATCCGGGTACTGCCCGCCACCCCGACACACCCCGCCATCGCCGTGTGCGCACCAATGTGGACGTTATGAGCAATCTGAATCTGGTTATCGAGTTTGACGCCTTCCTCGATTACCGTGTCGTCCAGCGCCCCGCGATCTATCGTGGTATTTGCCCCGATTTCCACATCGTCGCCTATCAACACCCGGCCGATCTGCGGAATCTTTAGCCATCGCCCTTCTTCGTTTGCCAAGCCGAAACCGTCTGCCCCGATTATGGCGCCGGAATGAACAATAACCCGCCGCCCGATCTGACATGCATGGTAGATCACAACACGAGGGTAAAGACGGGTTTCATTGCCTATCTTGACCTGATCACCGACGTAGCAGCCGGCACCAATTACGGCTCCCTCACCGATCTCCACGTCACGGCCAAGCACCACCTGGGGACCAACGCTGGCGGACGCAGCAACACGTGCCCCCTCCCCCACCAGCGCCGTCGGATGAATGCCAGGCAATACACGTTCGATAGGGTTCAACAGGGAAGCCGCCTTGGCGTAACAGGCATAAGGATTGCTGCTGACGATGCGCGGTAACGACGTCAACTCCTTGTCCCGCATCCCAACGATGACTGCACTAGCCCTTGTCGTGCTTAATTGGGCACGATATTTGGCGTTGGCGACAAAGCATAAATCCCCCGCGCCGGCGTTGGCCAGCGTCGCCACTTGACGAATGGCAACGGCACCATCGCCGACCAATTCTCCGCCAATCCGCTCTGCAATTTCCGCCAGTGTGTAGGCCAACACGGCACACCCCAACATGGTGGGATTACTTATCCGCCAGTGCTTTCAATACTTTGTCGGTAATATCGATTTTCGAACTGAAATACACCGCATCTTCCAGCACCAGATCGAATTTTTCCCGCTCGGCGATTTCGACGATAGTCTTTTTGGCGCGATCATGAACCAAGGCCAATTCTTCGTTGCGGCGCAGGTTAAGATCTTCACGGAATTCACGTTGCGAACGTTGGAAATCCCTGTTCAGGTTAGCCAACTCACGTTCCTTGTTGCGCCGCTCGCTTTCGGTACTGGTCATCCCTTCTTTTTCCAAGAAGGTTTGCAGGTCTTTGGCTTGTCGTGCCATTTTCTGCAGTTCCTGATCGCGCGCAGCAAATTCCTTTTCCAGTTTTTTCTGGGCCTTGATAGCGGGACCCGCCTCGCGGAAAACGCGGTCGGTATTGACGAATCCAACTCTCAATTCTGCGGCTGAAACACCAACAGCCGTCTGCATCATCCAACCCGCAACCAAAATCGCCAACAGTTTGTTCAACTTATTCTCCTAACTAAACTTAGTTACACTATTAAAACACCGTACCCAGCAGGAACTGGAATACTTCAGTCTTGTCGCCGTCTTTTTGGTTCAATGGTTTGGCCACGCTGAACTTCATCGGCCCCATCGGAGAGAACCAGCTGACTGCCAATCCAGTCGAATAGCGAAGTTCATCGGTGCCGATTTTCTCATCCTTGCCGTAGACTCCGCCGCCGTCTACAAATGCGCTCAACCGCACGGAACGGTCATTTTTCATACCCGGGAAAGGAAACAATACTTCGATATTGCCGACTAAACGGCGTGTGCCGCCATAGGCATTGCCATCCGGATCTTTTAGACCAAGCGAACTGCTGCGATAGCCGCGCACCGAAGTATTGCCGCCGGCATAAAAATTCTTGAAGAACGGAAATTCCTTGTCGCCATAACTGCCGGCGACACCGGCCTCGCCGTTGAGCATCAGAGTAAATGTCCGGTTAATCGGGTAAAACCATTGATGTTGATAGGATAGCTTATAGTATTTCAGGTCGCCGCCCGGCAGACCAAATTCCCCAAAACCTTTCTGGTTAAAGCCTTGAGTCGGATAAGTCAAACTATCGCGGGTATCGCGTGCCAAGCCCGCATCAAAGCGCAATGTCGTATTTTTCTCGCCGAACTGGGCGACATAATCCTTATACCGCTGGGGGCTGGAGTCGAAAACCGTTAAATCCAGGCTTTCCGCCCCCAACCCCAGATTAAGGGTGTTCATTTCGTTTAGCGGAATGCCGAAGCGAACCCCGGCACCGATTGACGAGGTATTGTATTGGGCGATCGACAGGCTGCTGGCGTTAACCTTGCGTTTGTATACGTCGAAGCCCCGGCTGATCCCGTCGACGGTGTAGTAAGGATCGGTGAAGGACAACGCATACACCGTATTGATCTTGCCTGAATTAACCTGTGCGCTCAACATGTTGCCGCTGCCAAATACGTTAGCCTGGCTAACCGATCCGCTCAGGATAAATCCTTCCGAGCTGGAAAAACCGGCACCCGCCATGATGCTTCCGGTGGGCTTTTCCGTCACTGTAACATTCATGTCCACCTGATCGGTCGTACCTGGCACGGCCGGTGTTTCGACATTGATATCGCTGAAATAGCTCAACCGTTCGAGGCGTACCCGGGAACGTGCAATCTTGTCGGCAGCATACCAACCGCTTTCCATCTGACGCATCTCGCGGCGAATCACCTCATCGCGAGTTCGCGTGTTGCCGGCAACGTTGATACGCCGTACATACACGCGCCGTCCCGGATCGACAAAAAAGGTAAAGGCCGCTTGCTGCTTCTCCTTGTCAAGCTCAGGTACCGCGTTGACATTGGCAAAGGCATATCCGTCATTACCCAAACGGTCGCTGATCGCCTTGGTCGATTCGGTCAATTTCTGACGCGAAAATACATCGCCCTGCTTGATCTTGACCAGCTTGCGCAATTCCTCTTCCGCAACCAGCATCTCCCCACCCAGTTTGATGTCGGAAACGGTATATTTCGGCCCCTCGACGATATTGAGGGTGATATAGATATCCTGCTTGTCTGGCGTAATGGAAACCTGGGTGGAATCGATATTGAACTCCAGATAGCCCTGATTCATGTAAAAAGAACGCAGGGTTTCCAGGTCTGCCGCCAGCTTTTGCTTGGAATATTGGTCATTCTTGGTAAACCAGGTCAACCAACCGGGCGTACTCAACACAAACAGGTCAAGTAATTCCTTTTCCTTGAACGCCTGGTTTCCAACGATATTGATGGCGTGGATCTTGGAGATGTCACCCTCGTTGATATTGAAATTGATCGCCACGCGGTTCCGCTCCAGCGGCGTGACCGTCGTCGTTACGGTCATCGCGTACTTGCCGCGACTGAGATACTGACGTTTGAGTTCCTGCTCGGCCTTTTCTAGCAGCGATTTGTCGAATATGCGCGACTCCGTCACTCCAATCTGCTTCAGGCCGTCTTTCAACTGATCCTTGTTGAATTCCTTGAGGCCGACGAAATCGATTTGGGAAATGGCCGGACGCTCCTGCACCATCACGATCAAGACATCATGGTCGACTTCCAGCCGGACATCCTTGAAAAAGCCGGTGGCAAAAAGTGTTTTGATTGCTGCAGCGGCTTTCTCATCGTCCAGCTTTTCTCCGACTTTTACCGGCAAGTAGCCGAACACGGTACCCGCTTCGGTACGCTGTATCCCCTCCACCCGGATGTCTTTAATCACGAACGGTTCAAGCGCCAAGGCCGGCGTTGCGAACAGACTCATCACGAGCAGGGATAGAATTTTTGGCTTCATTTATTATTGTCCGGTAATCAGACGGTTAATGTCGTTATAAAAAGCGAACAGCATCAGGGTCATAAGGATGGCGATACCGATTTGCTGGCCGACTTCCATGGTCTTCTCGGAAACCGGACTACCCTTGATAATCTCGACCATATAATACAATAAATGCCCGCCATCCAATAAGGGAACCGGCAACAAATTCAGGACGCCCAGACTGATGCTGATCAGCGCGAGAAAACTCAGGTAAGCTATCCATCCCATATGCGCCGACTGACCGGCATAGTCGGCAATGGTGATTGGACCACTGATATTTTTCCACGATACTTGCCCAGTAACCATCTTGAGCAACATTTTCAAACTGAAAACCGAAGTTTCCCAGGTTTTTGCCAGCGCCTTGGCGAAAGCCTTATGCGGAGGATAGCGCACCTCGGTAAGCAAAGTCCTGAACATTTCCCGGTCTATCATCGGTGAGGCACCAACCCGGCCGATGGTTTTGCCATTCTCGCCGATCGCAGCGGGAGTAATGTCGAGAAGCAGTTGTTCGTTGCCGCGCCGGATTTCGACGCTCAAGGTCTTTTTCGGGCTATTACGCACCCACTGCACCCAATCGTCCCAACGCCGGATATTTTGTCGATCCACCGCCAATATCTCGTCACCGACCTTGACGCCGGCTGTGGCCGCCGCGCCGTCCGGCTGTAACGTACCGATTTTGGCGGCGATGTCGGTCTGAAAATGCACCAGTCCGAGTTTTTCCAGAAAATCGTTTTCCAGATCAGCCGAAGTGATGCCACTCACGTCGATGGTGCGCAACACAACTGCATGTTGCGGGGTTTCCACCTCGATCGCCAGTGTCGGCGCCTCCAATACCTGCTGCAACAACGACCATCTGGCATCCTGCCAGGTTGCGACCGGCTCACCGCCGATTTTGGTAATCACATCCCCGCGCTGGAATGCGGCATACGCGGCTGGCGTCGCCGCCGACGGCTCGCCCAGCATCGGCTTGACGCCCGGCACGCCGAAGATGAACAGCAACCAGTAGAGCAGCAC
>CALMWM010000105.1 GCA_937873435.1 uncultured Gallionellaceae bacterium | reverse complement strand
CGTGGTATAGCGCCAACGAGAGCTATCTCGGAAATCGCCGGCTGGAGCAGCAGCCCAGCTATGCGGTCACCAGTTATTTGCGCTACCGCGCCTTGCCGTCCAGCGAGGTTTTCATCGGCGGGCAGGTCAACGGCGGCGGCGAAACCGAAATCAACGGCATCGCCCAGAACAATGTCCTGCATAGCCGGCGCGCGATGGTGGGGCTGACCTTTTCCCCGACGCGCACCTCGCAGTTGATCGTGCGTTATGCGCACGACACTTCGACCGAGAACGGATTGCATCTGTCCGACGAGGTGGCGCTCAGGTGGGCGGTAGGGTTTTAAACGGGCACTTGGTACCGGAAGAGCAAGATGCTGCTAATCTCCCCCGGATCGTATATCTCCGACGAAAATCCGACAAAGGAAAGCTATGTTGACTGAACAAGCCATCCGTGAAGCGTCCCAGCGCGTTGCCGCTGTAGCTCACGCGCCGCTTAAAGTCATTTTGTTCGGTTCATACGCCCGCGGCGATGCCGATGAGGGGTCCGACCTCGATCTGATGGTGGTCGAGGAGGAAATACCAGATTTCACTCAGGAGTACCTGCGCTTGCATAGCGTGCTAGGCGCGCTGGGTATTGGTGTTGACCTGCTGTTGTTTACCGAGAGTGAGTTCGAAAAAAAACGTGGTTGGTGGACGACTCCCGTTTACTGGGCGGCACGGGAAGGCAAGGTGATGTATGAACGAGCATAAGGAGCAGGCGGAAACCCTGCTGGCAGCCGGCTTGCGCGATCAGCTTACGTTGCGCTTGCTGCGGCAATCCGGTGAGGCGCCGCATGAAACGATGGGCTTTCACGCCCAGCAAGCAAGCGAGAAATTTATTAAGGCAGTTTTGGTCATACACGGCATTGTGTTTGAGCGTACCCATGACTTGGTGTCGCTCGCCGGGCTATGTGCAGTTCATGGCTTCGCAATGCCATTAAGCGGAGACGCGTTGCGGCCACTCAACACCTATGCGGTGAAGTTTCGATATGAGGGATGTCAGGTCGCCATGATAGATATGGAAGATGCATCACGTATCGTGGCAAAGCTGCTTGCTTGGGCGCAACAACAAATAGGATAGACGCGATATGTTGCTAATGATCGACAATTACGATTCCTTCACCTATAACCTGGTGCAGTATTTCGGCGAGCTGGGTGCGGAGGTGCAGGTGTTCCGCAACGATGAGATTACGGTTGACGAGGTGGCGAAACTCGCGCCGGAGCGCATCGTAATCTCTCCCGGGCCGTGTACGCCCAACGAGGCGGGAATTTCGGTGCCGCTGATCAAGCAGTTCGCCGGCAAGGTACCGATACTCGGGGTGTGCCTCGGCCACCAGAGCATCGGCCAGGCATTCGGCGGCAAGATCATCCATGCCAAGCAGCTGATGCACGGCAAGACCTCGATGATCCAGCACAAGGATGTGGGCGTGTTCCACGGTTTACCCAACCCGTTCCGCGCCACCCGTTACCACTCGCTGGTGATCGAGCGCGAGACTCTGCCGGATTGTCTGGAAATTACTGCCTGGACCGACGACGGCGAGATCATGGGGGTGCGCCACAAGACGCTGGCGGTGGAAGGCGTGCAGTTCCACCCCGAATCCATCCTGACCGAACACGGACACGCGATGCTGGCGAATTTTCTCAAGGAGCAACGAGCATGACGCCCCAGGCCGCCCTGACAGCCCTGCTGGAAAAACAGGATTTAAGCCGCGATGAGATGCTTTCGTTGATGCGCCAGATCATGGCCGGGGAGTTGACCCCGGTGCAGATCGCCGGCGTGCTGGTCGCCTTGCGCGCCAAGGGCGAAACCGTGACGGAAATCGCCGCTGCCGCCGAGGTGATGCGCGAGTTGTCGGTCAAGGTGCCGGTCGGCAGCGACGAGCACCTGGTGGATACTTGCGGCACCGGCGGCGACGGCGCGCATACTTTCAATATTTCGACCACCGCTGCGTTTGTCGCAGCCGCCGCCGGGGTGAAGGTCGCCAAGCACGGCGGGCGTTCGGTTTCCTCCAGCTGCGGTTCCGCCGATGTGCTGGAGGCGCTGGGGGTCAACGTCAACCTGTCGCCCGACCAGGTCGCTCAATCTATCCGCGAAATCGGGCTGGGCTTCATGTTTGCCCCCAATCATCACAGCGCGATGAAATTCGCCGCGCCGGTACGTCGCGAGTTGGGCGTGCGTACCCTGTTCAACCTGCTCGGCCCGTTAACCAACCCGGCGGGTGCGAAAAACCAGGTGATGGGGGTGTTCCGCAAGGATTTGTGCTACCCGCTGGCGGACGCGCTGAAAGCGCTCGGCGCGCGCCATGTGATGGTGGTGCACGGCACCGACGGGATGGACGAGATCACCCGTTGCGGCGCGACCCATGTCGCCGAACTGAAGGATGGCATGATCGAGGAATACGCTGTCGACCCGGAGGCTTTCGGTATGAAGTTGGTTTCCGCCGATACGCTCGTGGCGCACAATGTCGACGAGGCCAAGGCCAAGTTGCTCGCCGTGCTCGACAACCAGCCTGGTGCCGCGCGTGACATCGTGGCGCTGAATGCCGGTGCGGCGATTTACGTCGGTGGTGTGGCACACACGCTGGAATCCGGCGTGAAGAAAGCCCTGCATGTCATCGCGTCCGGCGAGGCCAAGGCCAAGCTGGCGCAATTGATCGAATTTTCCAATCGGTTTACCCATGTCTGACATCCTGCAAAAAATCCTCGAAGTAAAAAAATTCGAAGTCGCTCGCGCGCTAGCCAAGAAACCCTACGCAGAAGTTCGTGCCGAAGCCGAGGCAATGGCGGGCAGCCGCGATTTCGTCGGGGCGATACGCGCCAAGATGGCTGCCGGCAAATCGGCGGTGATCGCCGAGATCAAGAAGGCCAGCCCGTCCAAGGGCGTGATCCGGGAAAACTTCGATCCGGCGGACATTGCGCGCAGTTATGCGAAGCACGGCGCGGCTTGTCTGTCGGTGCTGACCGATGTGCAGTTTTTCCAGGGCAGCAAGAACCATCTGCTCGAAGCCCGCGCTGCGTGCGATTTGCCGGTTTTACGCAAGGATTTCATGATTGATCCATACCAGGTGTGTCGCGCCCGGATGATCGGTGCGGATGCCATCCTGTTGATCGTCGCCGCGCTCGATTTGGCGCAGATGAAGGATCTGGAAGCCTTGGCGCACGAGCTCGGTATGGCGGTGCTGGTGGAAACTCACGATGCCGCCGAACTGGATCTGGCGCTGCAACTCAAAACGCCGCTGATCGGTGTCAACAACCGCAATCTGCGCACCTTCGAAACGCGTCTGCAAACCACGCTCGATTTGCTGCCGCGCATTCCCGCGGATCGCATTGCCGTTACCGAAAGCGGCATCCATACGCCCGATGACGTCGCGTTGATGAGGAAAAACGGCATACAGACATTCCTGGTCGGCGAAGCCTTTATGCGCATGGAAGACCCGGGCAGCGAGCTGGAGCGCTTGTTTCAATCCGCTTGATAGGCTTGCTTGTTGCAAGAAAACAACAAATTCTGTTCGGCTTTGACGCTGAAGGACGAAAGGTCTTGCTGCGCACTTAGCCTGTTTGGCACAATCCATTCAACTTCTCAATCGGAGGAGTTGTTTGGGCGAGCAGTTGGCCCCAATACTCAAATTCACTCAAGGAGAATTTTATGAACAAAAAGCTTCTCGCTTTCGCAGTAGCCGCCGCTTTCGTAGCCCCGCTGGCCGCTCACGCCGATTCCGGCAACGTGACGATCTACGGCATCATGGATGCTTCCTATGACATCACCGACAACGGTACCGGTTCTGCTGTTGGCGCCGCTGGTGGTATCCGCACCAGCAAAGTGTCCTCCAACTCTTCCCGTTTGGGCTTCAAGGGTTCCGAAGATCTGGGCAATGGTCTGAGCGGTGTTTGGCAAATCGAAACCGGCATCAACGCCGATGGTACCGCCGCTGCCAACCTGAACAGCCGCAATACTTTCGTTGGCCTGAGCAGCAAGGCTGCCGGCACCGTGATTTTGGGTCGTCATGACACCCCGTACAAGCTGGCAACTCGCAGCCTGGACTATTTCGGCGACGGCTTGGCCGACAACCGCAACATCATGGGTGGCGGCTCTTCTACCAACCTTTCTACTGCTGTCTTGAATGGCGCGGCTGCAAGCTTTGACGGTCGTCAGTCCGATGTGGTTGCCTACATCTCCCCGACCTTCAGCGGCTTCCACGCTGCTGTTGCTTACGTTGCCGGCGCTGAAGCTGCAACGGCTTCCGGTCAGAAGAAGGGTGATGCCTGGTCCGCGACCGGTGTCTATGCCAATGGCCCGCTGTTCGCCAGCTTGGCTTACGAGCGTCACAACATTGGTACCGCCGGTACGGGTACTTTGGGTCCGGTGATCGCTGCTGGTGGTGCAGTTAATGCAGCCGACCGTAACGAACATGCCTGGAAGTTGGGCTTGGGCTACACTGTGGACGCACTGAGCATCGGTTTTGCCTATGAGCATACCGCTGATGATCTGGGTGACTCCATCGCTGGCGGTGCAAAAATTAGTGGCAACTCCAATCTTATGGGCCACAACGCCTGGACCCTGGGCGGCAAGTATGCCTTGGGTAGCAACGATCTGAAACTGGCCTACACCAAGGCAGGTAAGCAAGGTAGCACCAACGACACTGGTGCCAACCAGTTGGCAGTTGGCGTTGATCACAACATGAGCAAGCGCACCAAGGTGTACGTGCAGTATGTCAAGCTGAACAACGACAACGCTGCCATGTACGGCCTGAACGGCGCTGGCGCAACTGGTGGTGTTTCCGCCAATGGCGTTGGTGCAGATCCGTCGGCTTGGTCCCTCGGTATGCGTCACTCCTTCTAATTCCGCGCCCGGCTAGTCCGGGTTTGGAAGGAAGAAGAATTAAACGGGCATCTTCGGATGCCCGTTTTTTTTGCATTGCTATTTTGCTACACTGATTTTCCAGATTTTTCATACAGGCTATATGGCAGCAAATCTCTCTACGGGGCGGCTTTTCCCGCGCAATGTTGAAATTCCCTGATCGCATCTCTCGCAATCTTCTGCTGGAAGTTGCCGGGCGTTGCGTCGCTTGCGGTTTGTGCCTGCCGCATTGCCCTACTTACCGTAAATCCCGGAACGAGGCCGACTCGCCGCGCGGGCGCATCATGTTGATGAGTGCCGTTGTGGATGGAGCTTTGCCGATCAATCGGCATTTTTACACGCATCTGGACCAGTGCGTGACGTGCCGTGCGTGCGAGGACGTGTGTCCGAATAACGTGGCGTACGGCCAACTGGTAAGCCGGGTTCGTGCAGTGGTGGAGCCAGTGAGGCGGCGTAGCATGATTGTCCGCTTTATGCGTTGGCTGGCGTTGGATGGCGTTGTGGCAAGCCGTACGGGTCTGGTTTGGACGGCACGCGTGCTCCGCGTCTGGCAGCGGCTGGGTGGGCGCGCGTTGTCCCGTATGGCGGGCGGCTTGGGGTTGTCCAGGTTGGTTGGGCTGGCGGAAACTTTGCCGCGGGTTCCTGCAAGGGTTGCATGGGCGGATTCTTATCCGGCCGAGAGTGAGGTGCGCGGCAAGGTGGCGCTTTTTCTCGGTTGCGTGGCAAGCGTGCTCGATGTGGAAACGCTGGGTGCGGCGATATTTGTGCTCAACAAATTGGGTTATACGGTGGATGTGCCATCCGGGCAAATTTGCTGCGGCGCCTTGCACGCCGGGCAAGGCCAATTAAAGAAAGCCGCCGCATTGGCGTACGCGAATATGACGGCCTTCTCGGGTAAGAGATGGGAGGCGGTGATCGTGACGGCTTCCGGATGTTGCGCTACCTTAAGCGAATATCCGCAGACGCATGGGCGGGATGCCGAAGTGTTCTCGCAAGGCGTGG
>CALMWM010000104.1 GCA_937873435.1 uncultured Gallionellaceae bacterium | reverse complement strand
AGCAAAAAAATCAAATAGCGGGATAAACCCGTTTCATCAATATTTCTTGCCGTAGAGTTTCCGCCCGCGCCGCCGTTGATTGCGATCGCGTTTTTCATCGGCTTCGCTCTTGGGCGCGGGTTTCTTGTTGGCGAAAGGATTTTCGCCTTGTTTGAATTGCACCCTTAGCGGGGTGCCTACCAGTTCGAAAGCCTTGCGGAAAGTATTTTCAAGATAACGCTTATAGCTATCGGCGATATGCGCCACTGCAGAACCATGCACGATAACCAGCGGCGGGTTGGAACCGCCTTGGTGAGCATATCGCATCTTGGGACGGAACGGCCCGGCCTTGGGCGGCTGGTGTTGTTCCGTCGCGGCCATCAGAATGCGTGTCAGCTTCGGTGTCGACATTTTTATCATCGCTGAAGCGAAGGCCGCATCCACCGAACCGAACAACTCCCCTACCCCGGTACCCTGCAAGGCCGATATGTAATGGAACTTGGCAAAATCGAGAAACTGGAGTTTGCGTGCCAGATCGTGCTTGACCACCTCGCGCCGATCCGCATCCAAGCCGTCCCACTTGTTGATTGCCAGCACCAACGCCTTGCCTGCTTCCAGGACGAAACCGGCGATATGCGCATCCTGCTCGGCAATATCCTGACGCGCATCCAGTACCAGCACGACCACATTGGCATCCTCAATAGCTTGCAGGGTTTTCACCACTGAAAATTTTTCAATTGCCTCGAACACCTTGCCGCGCTTGCGAATCCCGGCAGTATCGATCAGCGTGTAATGCCTTTCTTCGCGATCGAATTCGATATAGATGCTGTCGCGCGTCGTACCCGGTTGGTCGAAGGCAATGACGCGTTCTTCGCCGAGCAGTGCGTTGACCAGGGTAGACTTGCCGACATTGGGGCGGCCAACGATGGCAATTTTGGGATGATCCTCCTGTTCCTCGGTGGCTTCCTCAAACGGAAAACTCGCCAGCGCCAACTCCACCAATTCGCGCACGCCATCGCCATGGGCAGAGGAAATCGCCAGGGGATCACCCAAACCCAGCTCGTAAAACTCGGCGGCGACCACGTCGCGGCGCATACCTTCCGCCTTGTTCACCGCCAGAAAGACCGGCTGACCGGACTTGCGTAGCCGTTCGGCAATGATCTTGTCTTGTGAAGTCAGCCCTTGGCGGGCATCCACCAAAAACACGATGGCATCTGCCTCGTCCACCGCTTGCAAGGTCTGTCGCGCCATTTCATGGAGAATGCCATCTTTTGCCACCGGCTCGAAACCGCCGGTATCCACCACTAGATAGGGTCTGT
>CALMWM010000103.1 GCA_937873435.1 uncultured Gallionellaceae bacterium | reverse complement strand
CGCTGCTCTCCATCATGCGGCTATGGCTGGTCTTCGTCGAGGGCGGGATCACCCGCCAGCTTTTCGTACCCGAGGTGTGGCGTTCGGAATGGCTCGACGGCTTCTTGCGCCAGATTCAATGGAATTTTCTCGCCGGCAAGCCGTTGCGTTATGTCGGTCTTAACCCGCTGGGCAATGTGACCATGCTGACGATGTTCGTGATCCCGGGCGCGATCATCATCCTCACCGGTTTCGCGATGTACGCCGAGGTCACCGGCCACGACAGCTGGCAGTATTTCCTGTTCGGCTGGGTGACGCTGCTGTTCGGCAACACCCTCGATTTGCACGTGTTTCATCGCCTGGCGATGTGGGTGATGGTGTGGTTTTCCATGGTGCACATCTACATCGCCGTGCGCGAAGACATCCTCTCGCGCCAGACGGTGGTCAGCACCATGTTGTCCGGCGAACGGCAGTTCCGCGATTGAGTGCCTCGGCAAGCGGAACCGTGGTGTTGGGAGTCGGCAACCTGTTGTGGGGTGACGAAGGTTTCGGGCCGCGGGCGGTTGCCCGGTTGATGGCAGCGGAACAGGTGCCTGCGGGTGTCGAAATATTTGATGGCGGTACGCAGGGTTTGTATTTGTTGCCGATCATCCAGGCGGCGCGGCGCTTACTGGTATTCGACTGCGTCGATTTCGGCGCCGCAGCGGGACGGATCATGGTGCTGCGCGACGGAGAAATCCCGGTTTTTTTCGGGCATCGCCCGTTGAGCCTGCACCAAACCGCATTCACCGACGTGCTGGCGGCGGCGGAGCTGACCGGCAAGATGCCCGAGGCGGTAACGCTGGTGGGCGTGCAATTGGAGGACATCGACGCCTGGGGCGGCGATTTGACGCCCGCGGTTGACGGCGCGATGGACGAAGCCATTCGTATCGGGCTTGAGGAATTGGCCGCATGGGCAACAAAGGGGTAGACGAAAATGAACAATAATCTCAGCTTTAACGACGATGGCTTGAACACGCTGGGGCGGCTGTGCGTGGGAATGTTCCGTGCGGTGGACAATGTCCGCATGTTCCGCGTGGCGCACATCATCACCATCCTGACGTTCCTGATGCTGTTCGCCGGCGTGGGCGCGACGCTGCTCACGTTCAAGTCGGTGGTGCAAATCGGCAATGTCTGGCGCGATTACGATTCCGGCCTGGCGCGCCGCATCGATCTGCTCGGAAATTTCCAGCATCATCTCGGCTACGATGGCTTGTCCCAGCATTGGCCCGCCGCCGTGGCAGGCGATCCGGCGGCGCGTCAGGCGGTGAGCAACGACATCGCCAAGGTGCGCGAAGGCATCCCGGCCTTTTTGCTGGCCAAACCCAGCGACAGTGAAAAGGCCGACCTGGCCGTCCTGGAAAAAACCCTGGGAGACTATGAACAGGCGCTTTCTTCCGGTGAAAAAAAGGTCGATGACAGCGCCGCAATCGCCGCGCTGGAACACATCAAGCAGGCCCTCCAGGATCAGCGGAAGAGCGGCGCGGATGCGGTTGAAAGCGCGATCTGGACGCTGTCGGCGACGGTCGGCGGGGTGATGTTCATCGCCTGCCTGTTCCTGATCGTGTTCGGGCTGTTCTCGTTCTGGTTCACCCGTTTCCGTGTGGCGCAGCCGCTCAAGGAGATCAATTCGACCATGGGCGGTTTGGCGCAGGGCGACACTAGCGTCACGGTGCCGTTTACCCGCAAGCTCGACGAAATCGGGGAAATGGCGCGTTCCGTCCAGGTGTTCAAGGACAACGCCATCGTCAAGGGGCGCATGGAAACCCAAAAAAAACAGGTCACGGAAAACGTCAACCGGATTACCCGGGAGTTGGCCGGCTTGACCAATACGGTACGCAACCTGATGAACGAGCAGTCATCAGCGACCGCCAGCATGTCGTCGGCGACCGAGCAGTTGTCGGTAAGCATCGACCATGTTTCCCAGAACGCCGACAGTGCGCTGACGCTGACGCGGGAAACCGTGGTCGCCGTCGACCAGGGCGGTCGGGCGGTGAACGAAACCATTGTGGCGATGGAAGAAACCTCGCAGCTGGTCAGCCAGGCGGCGGAAAAAGTACGCGAACTCGGCACCCAGAGCGAGCAGATTCAGGCCATCGTCAGCACCATCCAGGGGATAGCCGAACAAACCAACTTGCTGGCGCTGAACGCCTCGATCGAGGCGGCCCGAGCCGGCGAAGCGGGGCGCGGTTTTGCGGTGGTGGCGGACGAGGTTCGCAAATTGGCCGAGAAGTCCACCCAATCCGCCGCCGAAATCGGTGCGATATTAACCACGGTGCAGGAACAAGTCGGGGTGGTTTCCGGCGACATCCAATCCGCTTCGGGCAAGGCGCAGGACAGCGTGGCGCAGTCGCGCGTGGTCGAGCAAGCCCTGAAACAAATCGAATCCCGCTCGACCAAAGTCGTTCATGCCGTGGAAGACATCGCCAATGCCGCCAAGGAACAAAGCAGCGCGGGGCAGGACATTGCTCGCAAGGTCGAAACCGTGGCGGCATCGTCGGAAAATACCAGCCAATTGATCGGCAGCGTAGACAAGCTGGCGAACGACCTCAACCAGAACGTGTCGAAGTTGTAGCGCTTTTCATCGCTCCGATTGATTTACCCGGCCAGGCCCCCATATAAGGTGCCGGTGCCTGTCGAACCAGCGACTCCCACCAATATGAAGCGCGGATAGCCGCGGTTTTCCCTTATACTTTGACTTCGGTTATCATGCCGACTTTACGAACTCTTTGAACTGTATGGAAAACACTACCCATTTCGGTTTCCAGACCGTGGCGGAAGCGGAAAAAGCACAGAAGGTCGCGGAGGTGTTTCACTCCGTGGCGAACCGCTACGATCTGATGAACGACCTGATGTCGGGCGGCCTGCATCGCCTGTGGAAACATTTCACCATCGAGCAGAGCGGCGTCCACGAAGGCAGCCGGGTGCTCGACGTGGCTGGCGGCAGCGGCGATTTGTCGCGCGCCTTCGTCAAGCGCGTCGGCAAGAGCGGCACGGTGATCCTCACCGACATCAACAGCTCGATGCTCAGCGTCGGACGCGACCGCCTGCTGGACGACGGCGTGCTGCCGCTGGCGGCGCAGTGCGACGGCGAAAAGCTGCCGTTTCCGCGCAACTATTTCGATTGCGTCACCGTCGCCTTTGGTTTGCGCAACATGACCCACAAGGATGCCGCGCTGGCTGACATGTACCGCGTGCTGCGTCCGGGTGGACGCCTGCTGGTGCTGGAGTTTTCCAAGGTTTGGGAACCGCTGCAAGGGCTCTACGATTCGTACTCGTTCAACTTGCTGCCGGCGATGGGCAAGCTGGTGACCAACGATGAAGACAGTTACCGTTACCTGGCCGAGTCGATCCGGATGCACCCCGACCAGGAAACCCTCAAGACCATGATGGAACAGGCCGGCTTCGAGCGGGTTGAATATTTCAACCTGACGGCGGGCGTCGTGGCGCTGCATAAAGGCTATAAGCTGTAATTAATTGGAGGTAATGTCATGAAAAAATTTCTATCCCTGTTTTTCGTCGCACTGGTCAGTTTCGGACTGGCTGTACATGACGCCGACGCCAAGCGTTTCGGCGGTGGCAGCAGCTTTGGCAAACAGCGTTCGACCACCTCGCAGCAGACCGCAACTCCGCCAAAACCCGCGCAAGCGCCCGCGGCAGCGCCTGCCCCGGCACCAAGCGGTGCCAGCAAATGGCTGGGGCCTTTGGCCGGGCTGGCGGCTGGCGGCTTGCTTGCCTCGATGTTCATGGGCGGCGGCCTGGGCGGCCTTGGTGGCGCAATGGGTAACATCCTGATGATGCTGGCGGTCGCCGCCGGCGTATTTTTCCTCCTGCGCCTGTTGCGCAAGCCGCAGCCGCAAGCACAGCCGATGCAATATGCCGGCATGGGCGAGCAGACCGTCACCGGGATGGTCAATGCCGGCGGTGGCGCGATGGCGATGCCTGATGCCGTAGCTTCCACCCGTCCGGCGTGGTTCGAGGACGAACCCTTCCTGCGCGAGGCCAAGAAGCATTTCCTGCGCCTGCAAGACGACTACGACCGTGCCGATCTGAACGACATCCGCGAATACGTCACTCCCGAAGTTTTTGCCGAAATCAATATGCAGATCCGCGAACGCGGCGACAAGCCGAACAAGACCGAAGTGGTCACGCTGAATGCCGCGATTCAGGATGTGGCGACCGAGGGCGATTGGGTGATTGCCAGCGTCAATTTCAGCGGTATGATCCGCGAGGAAATCGGCGGCGCCGCCGAACCGTTCAACGAAGTCTGGCACATCCAGAAATCCCAGTCGCAAGCCAATGCAACCTGGCTGATCTCGGGTATCCAGCAACTCTGATCCGTTTCCCCCGCCCCAGCCTGGGGCGGGTTTTCCCGAAAAATCCCTAACAATAAATTCCCCAATGCGTTTTCTGCGCCTGCTCAAAATTCTCCATGTAGTGTTCCGCTTTGGCCTGGAGGAGTTTTTCCTCGGCCACGAACGATTCCGCGCGATGCGCTGGCTGGTCAAGGCCGCGCTGTTCTGGCGTCCACTCGACGAGCCGCGCGGCGTGCGCCTGCGCCAGGCGCTGGAAAGCCTGGGGCCGATCTTCGTCAAGTTCGGCCAGGTATTGTCCACCCGCCGCGACTTGGTGCCGCTCGACATCGCCGACGAACTGGCCAAACTGCAAGACCGGGTACCGCCGTTTGCCACTGAAATCGCACTGGAAACCCTGCACCGAGTCTACAAGAAACCCATCGCCGAAGTCTTCGCCGAGTTCGACCCGGTGCCGGTGGCCAGCGCCTCGGTCGCCCAGGTGCATCGCGTGCGCCTGCACGACGGGCGCCCCGCCGCCGTCAAAATCCTGCGTCCCGGCATCGGTGGGCTGATCGCCAAGGATGTCGCGCTGCTGTACGTCGGCGGCAGTCTGATGGAAACTTTGTGGGCGGACGGCAAGCGCCTCAAGCCACGCGAAGTGGTGGCGGAATTCGAGAAACATCTCGGCGACGAGCTCGACCTGATGCGCGAAGCCGCCAACGCCAGCCAGCTGCGCCGCAATTTCGACCAATCCGAGTTGTTGCTGGTGCCGGAAGTCTATTGGGACTGGTGCCACACCGAAGTAATGGTGATGCAGTGGATGGACGGCACGCCCATCGGCCAAGTGGCGAAGCTGCGCGAGCAGGGCATCGACTTTCCGAAATTGGCACGCGCCGGGGTCGAAATCTTCTTCACCCAGGTGTTCCGCGACGGCTTCTTTCATGCCGACATGCACCCCGGCAACATCCTGGTGAATAGCGACGGACGCTATATCGCGCTGGATTTCGGGATCATGGGTACGCTCACCGACCGCGACCGCAATTACCTGGCGCAGAACTTCCTGGCCTTCTTCCGCCGCGATTACAAGCGCGTCGCGCTGGCCCACATCGAATCCGGCTGGGCGCCCGCCGATACCCGCGAAGACGAATTCGAAGCGGCGATCCGCGCGGTGTGCGAACCGGCCTTCGACCGCCCGCTCAAGGAAATCTCCTTCGGCCGCGTGCTGCTGCGCCTGTTCCAGACCTCGCGCCGCTTCAATGTGGAAATCCAGCCGCAACTGGTGATGTTGCAAAAAACCCTGCTGAATATCGAAGGGCTGGGCCGCGAACTCGACCCCGAGCTCGACCTGTGGCAGACCGCCAAACCCTTCCTGGAAAAATGGATGGGCGAACAGCTCGGCTGGCGCGGGCTGGTTAAATCCTTGAAAAACGAAGCTCCGCACTGGGCCACCCTGGTGCCGCAACTGCCGCGCCTGCTGCACGGCCACCTGAGCTCGCCGCGCGACAGCGAAACCGCGCAACTGCGCGAGGAATTGAAAGCCGGCGCGCAACGGGAAAAACGCTGGCTGATGGTGATCGCCGCGTTGCTGTTCCTGCTGCTGCTCGGCCAGATGCTGCCGGTATTCGCTTGGTTATTGCTGGAGTAAGGTCATGAATTTCGCCCGCCGCCGCTGCCTGCAACGATTAATCGCCAGCGGCGCGCTGGCTGCCGGCGGAGTATCCGGCCTGATCCGCGAAGCGCTGGCGATGGGCAGTCAACCCATTGCTTCGGGCATCCACACCCTGCGCGGCAGCGTTGAAGTGAACGGCAAGCCCGCCCGAATCGGCGATCTAGTGCTGCGAGGCGACCGCGTGACTACCGGCGCGGACGGCCAAGCCGTGCTGGTGATCGAGCGCGATGCCTTCCTGCTGCGTGAAAACACCCAGGTGGTTTTGGATACGGAAGCCCTGAAACAGACCTTCCGCCTGATCACCGGAAAAATTCTCTCGGTGTTCGCCAAAGGCGAGCACCGCCTCCTTATCCCTACTGCTACCATCGGCATCCGCGGCACCGGCGCCTATCTCGAAGCGGTCGAAGCCGAACGCAATTACTTCTGTCTGTGTTACGGCGAAACCGAAGTCGAAACCGTCGGCGGCCAGCGCGCCCATTACAGCACCACCCACCATGAAGCGCCGCGTTATCTCTACCGCGACCCCGCGATGAAACCGCAACCGGCCACGGTCATCAACCATAGCGACGCCGAACTGATCATGCTGGAAGGGCTGGTGGGGCGGTATCCGCCGTTTTACGGCAGCGGGTTGGATTACTATTGATATTGCCGCCCACTATTGATCCGGCCAAGTGAAGTTTGAAGTGGCGTACCAGCAACCACGCTGGGTTTGCTGGCAAAAAAGTTCAAACATCATCTGGCCGTATCTATAAGGGTTTCCCTTATCGGGTTTGTGGGTTTCTTCTAGCGGAGAAATATCAATTTTCAGATTGATTTGATGCTTGCTTGAGGGTAAATTCACTTGTCTTTTCGTTCTTATTTAGCGCACTAAAAAAGATGCCTTATATGACTTTCAAAAGAAGCAGAAAGTCATAAGCCAAGCCAAGAAACAAATATCTGCTGTTCAGAATTAGCGTTGCTTAATTGCTATATTCCGAGATGTTTCCTTCTTAAGTACTCAGCCAGGCAGTTCGTAGCGACTTGCTCGCCTTGCGTGTTCCTGGTGGAAAGAAATCAGGCGGATGCCGCGAGGGGGGTAATCCGTGAAATTCAGGTCGTCGAATTTAAGCTGTAATATAAGCATATTAGAATTTTATAAGGGAGGGTCATGGTCAATCATCGAATAAATTCCAATTCTCAAACCATCCGTCCTTTCTGGTCGCCCTGGATAGCAGGAATACTTTTGGGGGTTGTACTGTGCCTGACATTTCTATTCACCGGTCATGGCCTCGGAGCGACAGGGTTTACGACTCGCTTTACCGCGTGGTTTTGGTCGCAAACTGCGCCACTGGCAGCTGGCAACAATTCATATTTGGGTCCGATGCTCGACGATGGCAGACCTCTTGTCTCCTGGATCACCTGGCAGGTGGTTGGCGTGGCGCTGGGCGCGCTTG
>CALMWM010000102.1 GCA_937873435.1 uncultured Gallionellaceae bacterium | reverse complement strand
CACCTTGGCGCGCGCAGTGGTCACTTGGGTAAGCACCTCCTTCTCGTGGGACGCGTAGCCCTTGACCACATTCACCAGGTTCGGCACCAGGTCTGCGCGGCGCTGGTACTGGTTAAGCACTTCCGCCCAACTGGCCTTGATCTGCTCGTCGCTGGATTGCAGCGTGTTGTAGCCGCAACCGCTCAACAAGAAAACCAGCCACAATACCCCGATTAATTTACGCATGATTTGCTCCTCGAAAATCGTGGTGTGAATATGGCAGCGATTCAGCGCTTACACAAGCAGAAATACGCCATAATCAACCCAAGTTGTCGCGACTTTCAAACTTCTATATTCTCTCGGGGGCTAGAAACCTTGAAAATCTGCACAGCCCCAGAACCGGCCCCATAACACCTTGAACATGAATCTATTTTATCTGATCGACATTTTCGCGGTAGCGGTTTGCGCGATAACCGCCACCCTGGAAGCAGGACGCAAGGAAATGGACTTGTTCGGTGTATTGGTAGTCGGCCTGGTATCCGGCGTCGGCGGCGGCACCGTGCGCGATTTGTTGCTGGGACGCTTGCCGGTATTCTGGGTCGCGGATGAAACTTACGTGGTTTCTGCGTTGAGCGCGGGAACCGCCAGCTTCTTCATCGCCCGCAGAATGCACCTGCCGGCGAACTTCTTCCTGATTCCTGATGCAATCGGCATGGCGTTATTCACCGTGATCGGTACCGGCATCGCCTTGCAATTGGGGTTTTCCTGGCTGATCGCCGCCTTGATGGGGGTCGTCACCGCTGTATGCGGCGGTATTATTCGGGACATACTGTGCAACGAGATCCCGCTGATCTTTCGCACCGAAATCTACGCCACCGCCTCGCTGGCCGGAGCATTGCTGATGGTGGCACTGTCGCGCAGCGGCGTGTCTTACAATATTGCCAGCATTGCCGTAATGCTGGTTATCGTGGCGATACGTTTGTCGGCGATCCGCTGGCACATCCATTTGCCTAAACTCAAAACAAAAATTGATTGAGAACAAACCCATGACCTTGCCAGCCCCCACCGTGAGCCAAAGCGACCCGCAAAACCCGCGAATTCTCGTCATCGACGACAGCTTGGCAATCGGAAAGCTGGTTCAATCATCCATCCAATCCGTTGTTGATTTACCGGTGGATTACGCCACCTCATTTGCCGAATGCGAACGCCTGTTATCCGAAAATAAAGGCTTGTATCAGATCGCCGTAGTCGACCTCAATTTACCTGATGCCCCCGATGGTCAAGCCGTCGACCTGGTATTGCACAACGGCATCGCCGCTATCGTGCTGACCGGCAATCTGGACGAACAAATGCATGACCGCATCTCGGGCAAGCTCATCGTCGATTACGTCATCAAGCAAAACCCCGGCTCAATCGAAACGGTTCAGCGCTGCGTGCTGCGAACCCTGCGTAACATGCAGCGCAAGGTCATGATCGTGGACGACAGCGCCAGTTTTCGCACCTACCTCAAAGCCGTTCTGAATACCCAGCGCTTGCAGGTTCTGGAAGCCACCAACGGAAAAGCCGCTTTGCTGGAACTGGAAAAGATGCAGGATGTCGCGTTGGTCGTCACCGATTACGAAATGCCGGAGATGGAAGGCGTTCAATTAACCGCCGCATTGCGTTCCCGTTTCTCCTCTTCGAGGATGGCCATCGTCGGTTTGACCGGTTCCGACGACGCGTTCCTGGGAGTGCGGTTTCTCAAGGCGGGTGCCGACGACATCGTGCGCAAACCTTTCCTTATCGAAGAATTCATCGGCCGCATCAACAACTGCATGGATCATCTGGACAACATCCAGACCGTGCAGGATCAAGCCAACCGCGACTACCTGACCAAGCTCTTCAACCGCCGTTACCTGTTCAACGCCGGCGCCGCCATTTTCGACAAGGCCAAACGCGGCCAGATCCGGCTTTCCGTGGCCATGGTGGACATCGATTTTTTCAAGAAGATCAACGACACTTACGGACACGACATCGGCGACATTGCCATCGTCAGCCTGGCGAAAGCGCTATCCGCCGCCTTCAAGGGAGAGGAACTGGTAGCACGAATGGGTGGCGAGGAATTCTGCATTCTCGCGATCAATCCGCAGTCCTCGCTTGAGCTGCTGGAACGGCTACGGGAAAACGTCGCAGCGCTGGAAATTCCCTTGCCCGAGAACGGCAAACTACGGATGACGATCAGTATCGGCGTCACCGACACCCTCGGCGAAAACCTCGATGCGATGATCAACCTCGCCGACCAGGCACTCTACGACGCCAAGCACGGCGGGCGCAACCGCGTGGTACTGAAATAAGCTAGCGCCGTTTGGCGCCGCTCACTCCCGGCACCTCGCAGACCTTCGCCAGCACTTTGCCGAGTTGCTCCAGATCGCCGATTTGCAGGGTAAATCCCATCGCTGCGGACTGACCCTTGCTCAAGGTGCTGGCGGCGATAACGTTGACCTTTTCGCGTGAGATCGTCTCGGAAATATCGCGCAGCAGCCCTTGGCGATCCGAGGCCTGAACCTCTATATCCACCTCGTAAAGCCCAGCCTTGGCGCCCCACTCCGCCGCCAATAGACGCTCGCGTCCCGCCTCGTCGAGACGCTGCACATTGCCGCAGTCGCGGCGATGGATCGCCACGCCGCGTCCGCGCGTAACGAAGCCGACGATGGAATCCGGCGGCACCGGCTTGCAGCATTTGGCCATCACCGTGAGCAAATTGCCGACATCCTCCACCAGGATGCTGCTCGGCAGTTTGGCCACCACATTGCGCCCCGGCTGCCACTGAGTTTCTTCCGCCTTGCTTTCCGCAGGCTCCTGCATGGCCGCCACCGCCGCGCGCGCAGTCAGGTCGCCGCGTCCAATGGCAGCAAGGAAATCCTCGCTCTTGTCGAAGCCGAATTTTTGCGTGAATTTATCCAGGTTGGGTAACGCCATACCTAGCCGGTGCGCCTCTTTTTCCAGCGCATCGCGGCCCTGGGCGAGGTTTTCCTCGAAGTGCTGGTACTTGAACCAGTGGCGGATCTTGGCCTTGGCGCGCGCGCTCGCGACATAGCCCTGGCTGGCACTCAACCAATCGCGGCTGGGTCCGCCCTGCTTGGTCGAAATAATTTCGATGCGCTGGCCGTTGTTGAGCTTGGTGGTCAGCGGCACGATGCTGCCGTCTACCTTGGCGCCGCGGCAACGGTGGCCGAGATCGGTGTGCAAATGGTAGGCGAAGTCGAGCGGCGTGGCGCCGTTGGGCAGTGCGATCACCTTGCCTTGGGGCGTCAGCACGTAGATGGTGTCCTGAAACAGGCCGGTCTTGAACTGTTCGAGAATTTCCCCGGCATCTCGCACGTCGTCCTTCCATTCGAGGATTTGCCGCAACCAGGCAATTTTTTCCTCGAAGCGCGAGTCTCCCTTGCCACCCTCCTTGTAACGCCAGTGCGCCGCCACCCCGAGTTCAGCATGGCGATGCATATCGTGGGTACGTATCTGTACTTCCAGCGCCTTGTCTTCCGGCCCAATTACGGCAGTGTGCAAAGAGCGGTAATCATTGCCCTTGGGATGGGAAATGTAATCGTCGAATTCCTTGGGGATAGGCTGCCACAGGTTATGCGCGATCCCCAGCGCGGCATAGCATTCGCCCACCGTATCCACCAGCACCCGTACCGCGCGCACATCATAGACATCGCTAAAATCGACGCCCTTGCGCTTCATCTTTTTGTAGATGCTGTAGATGTGCTTGGGACGCCCGCTCACCTCGGCACGAATGCCGGCTTGCTGCAATTCATCCTTGAGACGCTGGATGACCGCCGCAATGTAGTTCTCGCGCCCGATGCGTTTTTCGTCGAGCAGCTTGGCGATTTTCTTGTACATCTCCGGTTCAAGAAATCGGAAAGACAAATCCTCCATTTCCCACTTGATCTGCCACACCCCAAGACGGTTGGCGAGCGGCGCATAGATGTCCTGGATTTCCTGCGCCACGCTCCGGCGCGTACCCTCATCAGCCTTGGCAGCGCTACGCAGCGCATGGGTGCGTTCAGCCAGCTTGATCAACACCACACGAATGTCTTCCACCATCGCCAGCAGCATCTTGCGCAGGCTCTCGATATGCAACTGGGCGACCTTTTCGTCCTGCACCGCGCCGGTCTCGCCGATTTTGAGAATTTGCCGCATCCGCCAAGCGCCATCGACCAGCGCGGCGATATCCTTGCCGAATCGCTTTTCCAGCAGTTCGTCGCTATCCTCCAGGCAATCGGGGGCAGCTTGCAACACCGCCGCCGCCACTGCCCCTGCATCCAGCGGCAGGTTGGCAACGATACCGGCCGTACCGAGC
>CALMWM010000101.1 GCA_937873435.1 uncultured Gallionellaceae bacterium | reverse complement strand
TGAAGGGCAAGACGTGAATTCATTTTTTACCGCAGAGGACGCGAAGGACGCAGAGAAAAAGCAAAGAGCGGCTTTCTCCGCATTCCTCCGCGTCCTTTGCGTCCTCTGCGGTTGGCTGGTTTTTCCCGCCCACGCCGCCGACACCCTTTACCTCTACACCTGGAACAACTACATCTCTGCGGAAACGGTGCAGCGCTTCGAGGCGTACTGCCAATGCCGCCTCAAGCAGGACTACTACTCCGACAATGAGGAAATGCTCGCCAAGCTGGATGCCGGCGCATCCGGCTATGACCTGCTGGTGCCCACCGGCAACGCGGTCGAGGCGCTGATCCGGCGCGGCGCGTTGCGTCCGCTCGACAAGGCGCAACTGCCGCATCTCGGCAACTTGAAAGCGGAATTCACGAACAGCTGGTTCGACCCCGGCAACCGCTACTCGATTCCCTATGCCTATTCCATCACGCTGCTCGGTTACAATGTCGAAAAAATGCGCGAACTGGGGCTGCCGACCGACACTTGGGCGCTGATCTTCGAACCGGAATACCTGGCGAAGCTCAAGGGCAAGGTGACGGTGCTGAACAGCCAGCGCGAACTGATGGCGGCGGCGATGAAATACCTCGGCTATGGAGTTCAAGAAAAAGACCCGGCACACTGGGAGCAGGCCAAGCGCCTGATCCTGCGCGCCAAGCCCTATTGGGCGACGTTTTCCAACAGCACCTATATCAAGGATCTGGCTATCGGCAATATCTGGGTCGCCCACGGTTATTCCAGCGACATGTTCCGCGCGCAGCAGGATGCGCTGGCGGCGGGGCGTCCGTTCAGCGTCGGCTTCGCCACGCCGAAGGAAGGCGCGGTGCTGGCGCTGGACAATTTCGTGCTGCACAAGAGCGGCCGACGCCCCGACTTGGCGCACCGCTTCATCGACTTCATGCTCGACGGCGAGAATGCCGCCGACGTTTCCAACCTGATCGGCGCGGGCAACCCCAATGCGGCCGCCATGCCCCGGATCAAACCGGAAATCGCCGGCAACCCGGCGATCTTCCCGACCGCGCAGGAGATCGGGCGCCTGGAAATGCTGCGCGATTACGACGCGAAGAGCCGCCGCATCCTGTCGCGGATGTGGACGGAAATCAAGGTGCGCTGAGGATGTCCACGGCTTATCCCCGCTCCGGCGCGCGCTTTCCTGCCGCCGTTTACGCCCTGCTGCTGGTTTACGGCAGCCTCTATCCCTTATCCGACTGGAGCGGGCCGCTCGACAGTGCGCTGGATTTTCTCACGGCGCCGTGGCCGCGTTACTTCACCCGTTCCGATGTAATCACCAATGTCCTGGTATATCTCCCCTTCGGCGCGCTGACGACTCGTTCGTTGCGCTACCGCTTGGCGCCGCTGGCGGCTTTTGCCGTCGCCACGCTGCTCGGTCTACTGCTGAGCTTCGGCATGGAATGCCTGCAAGCCTTCCTGCCGGGACGCGTTTCCTCGCGCCTCGACTGGCTGCTCAACGGACTGGGAACGCTGCTGGGCGCCTTAATTGCAGCGCTGATCCAGATGCGCTGGGCGCCGGTGCGCGCCCTGATGCTGTTGCGCCGTCGCTGGTTCCTGCCCGGCCATGCCGCCGACCTGGGCTTGCTGGTGCTAGGCTTGTGGACGCTGGCGCAACTGATCCCGCTGTTGCTGTTTCTCGACCTGGAAAGCTTGCAAAGAGGGCTGTGGTCGTTGTGGCGCGCGCTGCTGCAACCCTCGCTGCTGCACTGGCAGCAGTTGATCGCCGACAGCCTGGGGATCGCCGGACTGGGCTTGTTCGTCACGCTCTATGCGCGTTCGGCAAAAAACGTGATGCCCTTGTACGTGGTGTTTATCGTCGCCGTCCTGTTATTGCGCATCCCGGTGATGAGTTGGCGCCTGTCGCTGGAATCCGGCGCCGGTGCGCTGCTCGGCTTGACGGGAGCGATGGCGCTGTTGCGCAGCCCACAGGGCTTGCGTTTGGCGGCGGCGGCAGCCACGATCTTTTTAGGCTTCGCCCTCGCCAAGCTGGCGCCGGAGATGAGCTTGTGGTTCAAGCCGCCGCGCGACATCAACTGGATTCCCTTTGCCGGCAGGATGCACAGCCTTTACGCGCTATCCGAAATGCTCGCCGTGCTGTGGCCGTTCCTCGCGCTGGCGACGCTGGCACAAGCCGCGGCACCTTTTCGCGGCCACGCCTGGTTCGGCGGAGTGGTCGTGCTGGCCACCTCGGCAGCGCTGGAACTGGCGCAGCACGGCGTGCCGGGACACCGCGCCGATATTACCAATGTCCTGCTGGCGCTGACCGGATGGGTGGCGCCGTGGTGGTGGCAACGATTTGGAAAAGGAATAAACCTAAATTCCTCAGTTGACCGCTTGCCATGAAGTATAGGATTTTCGTTCAAACAACTTTGCCACAATTTTTGCATATACTCGTTTGATGACAGTGCTACGGGCCGGATTGCACGATTTTTCGGGCACATGGCTGCAACCCTCTCTCCAACTCTCTCCCAGAGGGAGAGAGGGCGTTCGTTCCCTCTCCCACTTGTGGGAGAGGGTTAGGGAGAGGGCTGACAACTCCTTGGAATGGAATCGCCATTCCGCGTCGTTGCGTCTTGCCCTGCACCCGAAAAATCGCACACTCCAACCCGTCCAACTGAGGAGTTTAGGTTAAAAGATGAACACACTGGATGACTTGAAACTGGCGCTACGCGAATTCGCCCGCGAGCGCGACTGGGAGCAATTTCATACCCCGAAAAACCTGGCGATGGCGCTGATTGTCGAAACCGCCGAACTGGTCGAGCATTTCCAGTGGCTGACGCCGGAGCAAAGCCTGAAACTGGACGACGCCAAGCTGGAAGAAGTGCGCCAGGAACTGGCCGACAACCTGATCTACCTGACCCGGCTCGCCGATATATTGGGTATCAACCTGATCGACGCGGCGTTCCAGAAGATGGCGATCAATGCCGCCAAATACCCGGCGGACAAGGTGCGGGGCAGTTCGGCGCGGGCGGCGGCGTACCGCGATGAAGTATAATTCCTGAAATTGCCGCTTTCGGAGAAAATTGAATGAGTTATTACCAGCGCCACGTATTTTTTTGCACCAATACCCGCGACGACGGCCAGCCGTGCTGCACCGACCACGCTGCGCAGGAAATGCGCGATTACGCCAAAAAGAAAATCAAGGCGCTCGACCTCAACGGCGCGGGCAAGGTGCGCATCAACAGCGCCGGCTGCCTCGACCGTTGCGGCGAAGGGCCGGTACTGGTGGTTTACCCGGAAGCGGTGTGGTACACCTTCGTGGACAAGGAAGACATCGACGAAATCGTCGAACAGCATCTGGTCAACGGCAAGGTCGTCGAGCGCTTGAAGATTTAACGCCAATCCCCCCAGGAACCCCGATAGCCGCGCTCGAAGGCATCCTGTTCCAGCCGCGCCTGGCGTTCCTGATGGCGGGCCATGCGCCCGCGCTCGTAAGCTTCGGCCGCACCGTAGTTACCGCTGTAAGGGTTGTCCGAAACAACATAGCGTGGCTGCGGGGCATAAACCGTGCGATATTCATAGACCCGCTGCGGCGGAGCATAGACCGCCACCGGCGGATATTCCCGCACTGGCGCTTGCGCCTGACCATTCATTGCGTTGGCCAGCACCACTCCGCCGACGATACCCCATAACCCGGCACGTTCACGGTCTCCCCAAGCCAGCGCCTGGGTGGAAAAAACCAGCAGGCTGGCACACACCAGACCTGCTCCGAATTTCTTGTTCATGGCACACCTCGTAGACGATTGCGTATCGATATAGTTTGAATAACGATGGGGTGCGATAGCGGTTGACGTCGTAGCGCAATGTCGGCCTGCGCTTCGACTGCGATGATGCCGGCAAGGGATCGCGAAAAAGTCCGTTTTGCTACCATAAATCCCAGTCAATGTAAATTGGCTGTTTTGTGTAGGAGATCGCAACAAATATCCAATATCTTCAGTGCTTCTCGCCTCCTATCATGCAAGTAAGCCAATCAGGCTCGCTTACAGCAATAGGAGGGTCAAATGATTCAATCCCGACGCAATTTCCTGCGCGCGTTGCCGGCTATCACCGCCGGAGCGGCGTTGGCCCCGGCTCCAGCAATCGCTTCGGCGCCAGGAGAAGACGGTGGCAAGCATCGCTGGGCGATGGTGGTCGATGTGCAAAAATGCATCGGCTGCCAAGCCTGTACGGTGTCCTGCATCATGGAAAACGCGGTGCCGGAAAACAGTTTCCGCACCATCGTTTCCACTTACGAGGTACACCAGGGCGGGCATTCTGGCACCTACATGCTGCCGCGCCTGTGCAACCATTGCGACCAGCCGCCCTGCATCCCGGTATGTCCGGTCGGCGCGACCTTTCAGCGCAAGGACGGTGTGGTGGTGGTCGACGGCGACCGCTGCGTCGGCTGCGCCTACTGCGTGCAGGCTTGCCCTTACGACGCGCGCTTCATCAACCACGAAACCGGCAAAGCGGACAAGTGCACTTTTTGCGCCCAGCGGGTGGATGCCGGGCTGCTGCCGGCCTGTGTCGAAACCTGCGTCGGCGGCGCGCGTATCTTCGGTGACCTCAACGATCCGAACAGCAAGATCCGCCACCTCGTCGATCAGAACAAAATGAAAGTGCTCAAGCCGGAAATGGGTACGCAACCCCACGTGTTTTATCTGGGGCTCGACGAGCGCTTCCAGGGCCGCGTCGACGGCGCGGGCACATTATGGCAACCGAGCGGACACGGAGCTTAAATCATGGACAGCCAAATCATCGAAGTACTCAACGTTACCCGCGAAACCGCCTGGCTACCGTGGGCAGTATCGTATTTCTTCCTGATCGGACTCAGTTACGGCAGCTTCATGTTGACACTGCCGTATTTTGTCTTCGGCCGCGCACAGCACGAAAAACTCGGCCGTCTGGCCCTGCTCGGTGCGCTGGCGTGCGGACTGACGGCGCCGGTCGCGTTGCTGGCCGACCTGCACGGCCCGGGGCGTTTCCTGAATTTTTACCTGCATTTCCAGCCGCAATCCTGGATGTCGTGGGGCTCGTTCTTTATCCCGGTCTACCTTGGCGGCTTGCTGCTCTATGCGTGGCTGGCGCTGCGCGGAGATTTTGCGCTACGCGGCCAGGGCGGCGACTCATTGCCGGCCCGCCTGTATCGTCTGGCCGGCTGCGGCGGCGCCGCTTCGCGCCGGGCGATTTCAGCCGCGGCCTTGCTGACCCTGGTGGGCGCCGTGCTGGTGGCGCTATATACCGGCATGGAAGTGATGGTGGTTCACGCCCGTCCGCTGTGGAACACGCCTTTCCTGCCGGTGCAGTTCGCGGCTACCGCTTTCGTCGGCGCGATCGGGTTGGCGTTGTTGTTCAACCGCTTGGTCGGCGACCGCGATGCCGAGCTGGAAACCGTCCTCAACCGCCTGCTGGTGCTTGCGCTTGCGGTAGTGCTGACGCTGGGCGGGGGGTGGCTGTTCGTCAGCATGTCGGGAGTCAGTCCCGCGCACAGCGCCGCATTCAACCAGGTGGCGGGTATGCCGCAATGGCAATTGACTGCGGTGTGGGCGGTGCTGGCAACCGTGCTGCCGATGGCGCTGGCTCTCTGGCGCCCGGCCTCCAGCGGGCTGATTACCGGATTGATCGCGGTGCATAGCGCCTGGATGATGCGCTGGACGATTTTCATCGGCGGCCAGTCCATTCCCAAAACCGGCGCCGGCCTCTACGACTACCATCTGCCGCTCGGCGCCGACGGTCTGCTCGGCATCGTCGGGACGCTGGGGTTGTGGATCGCGCTACTGCTATTGCTGCTGGAATATTTGCCATGGGCCGGAGCGGCATTCGCCGCCGCCAACAAAACCAACGCACTCGCCGCCAACGCGATTGCTTCGCACTGAGGAGATCATCATGGAAGACAAGCGTCGTTCGTTTTTGCGCAAGGCCGCGATAGGCGGCGGCCTCGGTGCTTTCGCTGCCGGCTTCTCGACCACGGCGGGGCGTATGGTCGATCACGTACTCGGCAAGGACAAGCCGCAGCAGCGCCTGAACGGCAATTCGCTGGCGCCCGAGTTCGGCGTCGACCCGGTTACCGGCGTGCTGAACATCAACCCGGAGCAGCAGGTCAGCTACACCATGTGCACCGGCTGCACCACTTTTTGCAGCGTGCGGGTGCGCATCGACAAGCAAACCGGCAAGGTTTTGCGCGTGGCGGGCAATCCTTACAGTCCGATGTCAGCCGATCCGCCGCTGCCATTCCAGACGCCGATCCGCGATAGTTTCGTCTCGCTCACGCGCTACCAGGAAAAAGGCCTGGCGGGGCGATCCACCGCCTGCGGGCGCGGGAATGCCGCGCTCGAGCAGATGGATTCGCCGTTTCGCGTACTGGC
>CALMWM010000100.1 GCA_937873435.1 uncultured Gallionellaceae bacterium | reverse complement strand
TCGTTCCCGCTTTGACGGCATCGGTGATATCGACTTCGAAGGGTTTGCGCTTTCCCGGGCTGACGCCTACCTGTTTCCCGTTGACATAGACCGTCGCCCCGCCATCCGCCTCGAGCACGAGCAACGCCAGCTTCTTGCCGGCCTGCGGTTTGGCTTCGAAGGTGCAGCGGAACCACTGGATCGTCCGCCGATCCGTCAGGCCCTGCGCGTCGAGCGGCATGGTGCTGGTGTGCACCTGCAGCCATTTCGCGTCGTTGAAGTCCGCTTTGGCATACCCGAGCTCCACGCCTTTGTTCTCCTCGTCATACGCCAGCCACATCGTCTCCGGCATCACCGCCAGGATCCTGCTCGGTGCCTGGGCGTCGGCGGCCGCCATACGAATCTGCGGGGCGATGAATCGTTCGAGGTAGGTTACCGTATATTCCTGTCCCAGTCCGTTTTTGGCATTCTGCTGGCTGCGTGCCAGCAGGTCGTCGTAAACAGTCGCGGCCTTTTTTGCATCGCCGACATTCAAAGCCGAACACATCTCGCCGTATTGCCGGGCGTTCGCCAATCCTTCGGCGAAGATCTGCACGCGGGCAACGAGTACCTGGTCGTCTTTCACCGCGGCTGTCGCCTGGTCCAGCAGTCCCTGCAATTTGGCGATAAATTCCGGGGTGTAGACCAGCTGCACGTTGTAGTAACCGCCGGCATGGCTTTTTAGATTGATGAAGGCGTCGTCGATGAGCTTCCAGTATTGCTGCACCAGCGGCCCGGCCTGGGGGCCATACATCTGCTGGAAGTAATCGTCCATGATCGCCTTGGGATCCGCGTCGGGATTGTAGGCCAGGCGGATGCTCAGGTACATGTGCGGTCCGTAGATCTGCCAGTTGCGCAGGCTTTCCAGGTTGAAGCCGATGCAGCCTTGATCGCGCAGGTAGGGGATGTCGTGCGACCAGATCGACACCATCGAAAACGGCACCAGGCACTCGGCAAGGTTGTAGTTATACGTGCGGTAGCCCATTTTTGTTGCGCTTTGACTCCAGCCGCCGAGCATGCCGACCAACTGCTCGCGCGATTCGCAGCCAGGTTGGCCGGTGCGGTGCAGGCGGCAGTAGCGGATGGGGGCAATCCACGCGCACAGGTTGGGCGCCAGCTTGATGCCGCTGGTGGGCGGCTGGGTGTAATCGGCGTAGCAGTAGAAATTGAGAATCGCAGCGGGATATTTCGCTGCCACACGCTTGGCCACGTCCTGGTAAAAATTCAGGTAGCGATTGGTGATATTCACCGTACCGCTTGACGGCTCGAGGGAGGTAAGGTCGTCCAGCGCTTTGCAGACCGGGCACTGGCAGTAGCTGCGCCCGTCAGGGGGGCTGATCGACGGATTTTTGTCGCCATTTTCAATGGCCCGCATCACACCCTCGGCAAACGCTTGCCTCACTTGCGGGTTCGAGGTGCAGTACCAGTCGCCTTTCGTGCGCTGACCGTTGATCAGGGCGAACCATTCCGGATGTTTATCGAACTCATCCTTAGCAATGTAATTGCCCCACGCGTGGCCCATATTCAACGGCAGCCCGCCCGCGCCGTTCCAGGTTTTCCACAGCTGTCCACCCCAGCTCGATCCCCAGATTGTGCGGTAGAGCAGGCCCGGCTTTTCCGTGATATTGATGGCGCCGGCGGATAGATTTTTCGTGCGCGGGTAAATTTCACCGAGCGGGTGGTCGAGCAGGTAGCGGCAGCCGAATTCTTCAAGCAGGCGGCAAGCAGCCTTCATGGTGCTGGTCTCGTCCTGCCCCGCCAGCAGCAGACGCTGCCCGTCGCACGTGATGCGCAGCCCTTCGTGCGAGGGGCTGGCGATGTCGTCCAGCCGCAAGCCGGCCTGGATGGCCGCGTGCCCCACATAGATAGCCGGTGTTCCCGCGGGCGCGGTGCCTGCGATCGAGAGCCTGGCATCGGTCATTTTGGCGATCCAATCGGACAGCACGGTGGCTGCCTGCCGCCCGGCCTGGTCGTTTGGGTCCGCCACA
>CALMWM010000099.1 GCA_937873435.1 uncultured Gallionellaceae bacterium | reverse complement strand
CTCGGTCGAGTTGCCCAACACCGTGGTGCGCGAAATCATCTACACCGAACCCGCCGTCAAGGGCGATACCTCCGGCAAGGTGATGAAGCCGGCCAAGACCTCCACCGGCTTTGAAGTGGCGGTGCCGCTGTTCTGCGCCACCGGCGACAAGATCGAAATCGACACGCGTACCGGCGAATATCGCAACCGCGTGATGAAATAATTCATATGTGCGCAGGAAAAAAGGCAGCCATGGCTGCCTTTTTTATTGATCCATTGATTGATCCGTGCTGATGGATTACTGACAAATCATCATGGAGGCGGGGGTCGGAATCGAACCGGCGTAGACGGCTTTGCAGGCCGCTGCATGACCACTCTGCCACCCCGCCTTGCACTGTGACAAGCTAAAAAGGGAAAGCTGATGCTTTCCCTTTTCGCTTTAGAAAAACTGGAGCGGGAAACGAGACTCGAACTCGCGACCCCAACCTTGGCAAGGTTGTGCTCTACCAACTGAGCTATTCCCGCAATCAAGAAGGCGCCATTTTAATTATTTTGAGATTGTTGTCAAGCAGCACGTGGCATTTTCTCGCTAATTTCGTGCAAAGGCTTTCTTCAGGTAATAGCCCATCGACCACAGCGTCATCACTGCCGCTATATAAATCAACCAGGTACCCCACTTCTGCGCATCGACAACCTGCAACAGCGGATCATGGTACAGCAGCAACAGGATGGCGACCATTTGCGCCGTGGTCTTGAGTTTACCGACAAACGAAACCGCCACGCTCTTGCTCCTGCCGACGCCGGCCATCCACTCGCGCAATGCGGAAATGGTAATTTCGCGACCGACGATGATCAGCGCGATCACTGAATCCACCCGCCCAAGCTGCACCAGCAGGATCAACGCCGCCGCCACCATCAGCTTGTCGGCCACCGGATCGAGAAAAGCGCCGAATGCCGAGGTCTGGTTCAGTGCGCGCGCCAGATAGCCGTCCAGCCAGTCGGTTGCCGCCGCCACGGCAAAAATTGCAGTGGCGACGAAATTAACCCATTGCGGATGCACCCAATCGGCGGGTAAGTAAAAAACGGCGACGAATACCGGGATCAGCCAGATTCTCAGCCAGGTAAGCAGGTTGGGTATATTGATCGGCATAGCGCCTAATGCAGTTCCTGATAAATTTGTTCCGCCAAAGCGCGGCTGATGCCTTCGACCTGCGCCAACTCGTCGACGCTTGCCCCCAGCACCCCTTTCAGCCCGCCGAAACGCGCCAGCAGCTTCTGCCGGCGCTTGGCACCGATGCCGCGCACATCTTCCAGCGAGGAATGGGTGCGTGCCTTGCCGCGTTTTGCCCGGTGTCCTTGAATCGCGAAGCGGTGAGCCTCATCGCGAATTTGCTGGATCAAGTGCAGGGCGGGGTGATCCTTGGGCAATTGTAGCGTTTTTTCGCCCCCTGGAAAAATCAACTGTTCCAAGCCTGGCTTGCGTTCCTCGCCTTTCGCGACGCCGATCAGGAAAACCTCGTTCAAACCGACTTCCGCCATCACCGCCTCGGCCACGCCGAGCTGACCCTTGCCGCCATCGATCAGCACCAGATCGGGCATCTTCCCTTCTCCAGCGGCAATCTTGCTGTAGCGCCGGGTCAAC
>CALMWM010000098.1 GCA_937873435.1 uncultured Gallionellaceae bacterium | reverse complement strand
CTATTGGACGCTGTTTACCCCGGGAATCTGGAAAGTATTGCACGCTGTTTTACAGCCACTTCGTACTATCGGACTATGTACCTCATTACGCCTCGCTCTTTCATAGCACCGCCACCTCCGGCTGAGCGGCTCGTCCGTCCAGGTTGAGCGGCGTTCCGAAATCCACGGTGTATATCCAGATACGGTAGATGGCCGGGCGGAAGGTGCGGGTAAGGCGCGCCAGTTGGGGGTGGCCGTCGTGCAAGCCCAGAGATAGCACTGCCGCGGGATTGAGGAATAGGGCGTCTTCGAGGAGGGCCGTCAGTTGCGGTTCCAGCGCCGGGGAAACGGCGAGGAAGGCCAGATAGGCGAGGTCGAGTGACTGGCCCACGCGGGGCAGGCTTACCCGGCGCGTCAGGCGGGCGTAGGCGTTGTAGGCGGGCAATAGCGCGCCGAGTGGGTTGCGGTAGGCGGACGCGACGATTTGTTTGTAGCTTTGCTGGTTCCACAAGGCCATGCAGGCGAGTGGTTCGCCGTGCCGTTCCACCGCAAAGAAACTTGCGCCGGTGGCCGCAGCATTGGACGGGGTGAGCAGCGGAGCAAACTGATATTGCCGGGCGTGGCGGTTGTGGAAATCGCACCATCTCGCCATCCCCTCGGGTAGAACCGGTTGCCATAAATCGTGGCGCTTGGCGCGCGCTTTGGGCAGGGCGAGGGTGACGAGCCGGTTGATCGGCCGGTAGTTCGGCATCCCGCGCAGGTTCGCTTCGAGAATGCGCCGCGCGGCGAGATTTTCCTCGGCGATGGTGGTATACCAGAAACCGGGGTTGTCCGGCGGCGCAAACTCGCGTAGCGAAGCATAGCCACTGCGGAGGATGGAGAGGCGGTTGCGGTAGCCGGGTGTGACGCGCAATGCGCCGAGATAGCCAAGCTGGGCGGGCGCGCCGTTCAGGAACTGCGGCTGTTCGGAGCAGGCATACATGCCCAGCGGAATGTCATTGTCGCGGGCGATTACCGCCCAATCCCGGCCAAAGTGGTTGGCCCCAATAAAATAATCGGGTTCGCGGGCAACGCTCATCGCGACCCAGGACGGCATGGCGTTGTCGCGCAGCAGCGCGCGCAATACGGCGTCGTCATCGGGGCCGGCGAACGCAAAGTTGGTCATGCGACTTCCAGAAGCGGCGCGGTGATCCGCTCGTCGCCCAGGGGATAGCCGTTCCTTAGCGAAATTTCGTTGCGGTGCAGGGCGTTGATGGGGAAGAAATTGCGGAACATAAAAAAGTCGCTGCGATTGCGCAGGCTGCGTTTGAGGATGGACGGCCAGGCGTAGAAACGCCGCCGTGCCTCGATACAGCCTTGGGTGACTGCTGCCGGAGTGAGGTTTTCCGGGGTAAAGGGAAGCTCGTTGTAGCGATAGCGCCGATCCAGCCACCAGGCCGGAAAGCGCAACCGTCCCTCGGCTTCGAGACGCTGGTACAAAGGCGTTCCGGGGAAAGGAGTCAGGTGGTTGAAGGCGGCGATGTACATGTCTTGTTCAAGCGCGAAATCTACCGCGGCACCGAAGGAGTCGTGAGTGTCGTGTTGGTAACCGAAAACGAATGTGCCGTATACCGCGATGCCGTGCCGGCGCAGGTTGTCGAGCGCCCCGGCATAGCCATTTTTCATGGTGTTGAAGCTTTTCTTCATGAGTCGCAGATTGGCTTCGTCGAGAGACTCTAAGCCGATCAGCACTCCCCTGCAGCCGCTATGCGCGAGTTGGGCGACGAAGGCTTCGTCATGCGCCGCGTTGATGCTGAGCTGGGTGATCCAGCGACGCTTCAGGCCTGCTATTTCAGGCAACAGCGCCTTGCCTGCCTTGAGGTCGCCGGCGAAGTTGTCGTCAACGAAGAAAAGCAGTTTGCCTTTCAGGCTTTGCAATTCGCGTATTACCCCGGAAATCGGACGCGTCCGGTAACTGCGCTCGAAAAACGTTTGGATTGCACAGAATTCGCAGGGGAAGCGGCAGCCTCTTCCCGTCTCGATGAGTCCGATGGGGAGATAGCGCTTTCCTTGAAACAATCGGCGGTCGACCATGATGCCGGACAAGTCGGTGCGTTCTCCCCGGTAGTGACGTTTCAAGGTGTTGTGGCGCAAGTCGTCGAGCACTTCCTGCCAGACGGCTTCGGCTTCGCCGGTGACGATGGCTTCTGCGTAGCGCGACGCCTCATCCGGTACCAGAGTGGGATGGAATCCGCCCAGGATCACCGGCACACCCCGACGACGATATTCGCTGGCTATCTGGTAGGCGCGGTAGGCGGTATAAGTTTCCACTGGAATCGCTACCGCATCTGTAGCTTCGTCGAAGTTGATAGCTCCCATCCGGTCATCGTAAAAACGCAGTTCGATGGAAGCGGGCGTTAATCCTGCCAGCGTGGCGATGGGTAAGGGCTCCATTTGCCACGAGCGAATGTAGGATTCCCCGATTCGGTGGCCGATGGCGGGCTGAACCAAGGTTATCCGCATACTACCTTGTTGGTGCTTGCCGCAGGAATTGCGGAGGTGCCGGTCAGGCTGGGCGGAAGAGCCTGGATCGGCCAGTCACAGTTGTAAAAACGATGCAGATGGTGCGCATAGAAGCGATAGCCCAGGTTGGCAGTCAAGGCGAGCGGCTGAAAATTGCGGGCGACCCAGAGGCGTTTGGCTATCGATGTCCAGCGGTAGACTTTTTTCCAGGCGCGCTCGTGTCCCTCGGCTAGCTCTCGGACGGTCATGGCGCGTGGCTGGAATACCACGTGCTGACCGTCGTAGAGTTCCCAATCCCGGGTAAGAATGCGGCCTTCGCTTTCCAGTCGGGTATGCAACGGCGTTCCGGGAAACGGGGGCAATACCGC
>CALMWM010000097.1 GCA_937873435.1 uncultured Gallionellaceae bacterium | reverse complement strand
ACAATCCTGATGGCGACAATCGCAACCCCTGAATCAGAAACCACACCAGCCGATCAGCCGGTCGAGCCATTAGCCACGGTTCGCTTGTCCGAGTCCGGGCACGGCCTGGCGCTGACCATCCTGGCCACGGTCGCGGTGATTTTCGCTTTGGATTGGGCGCAAAGTTTCGTCGTTTCCCTGCTGCTCGGCATCCTGTTCGCCTACACCCTGAATCCCCTGGTCGTGGGACTGGAGCGCATCCATATCCCGCGCGCGCTGGGCGCCGGCATGGTGGTGCTGGCGGTCGTGTGTGCGCTTGCCCTGGGGACCTATTCCCTGCGTGGGCAAATTCAGACCATACTTGTCCAGTTGCCTGAAGCGGCAAGCAAGTTGTCGGCCGGATTCACCAGCCTGCGCGAGGGTCAGGACAGCACCATGCAAAGGGTGCAAACCGCGGCGAGCGAGATCGAGAAGGCGACCACCCAGGCGATGGATATGCCGACGAAGCCCAGACAGCGGACCACGCGGGTCGCCATCGACCCGCCCGGCTTCAAGCTCGGCAACTTCCTCTGGTCGGGTTCCATAAGTGTAGCGGCCTTGATCGGCCAGGCCGCCATGGTGCTCTTCCTGACCTTCTTCCTTCTGCTGTCCGGCGATACCTACAAGAGAAAGCTGGTGCGGCTCACGGGCCCCACGCTGTCGAACAAGAAGATCACCGTGCACATCCTCGATGACATCAACGCCTCCATCCAGCGCTACATGCTCATGCTGTTGGCGACCAATGTGCTGGTGGCGCTGCTGACCTGGCTCGCCTTGCGCTGGATTGGCCTGGAGAATGCAGGGGCCTGGGCCGTGGCGGCAGGCCTGCTCCATCTCATTCCGTACTTCGGTCCGGCCGTCACCGCCACCGGCATCGGCATGGCGGCCTACCTGCAATTCAACGATCTATCGACGGTAGTGCTGGTCGCCACGGCTTCGCTGGCGATCGCCACCTTTGTCGGGGTCTTCGTCACCACCTGGATGACGGGCAGGATCGCCAGAATGAACACGGCGGCGGTGTTCATCTCGCTGCTGTTCTGGACCTGGCTATGGGGCATCTGGGGCTTGCTGCTGAGCATGCCGATCACCGCCCTGGCAAAGGTGGTGGCCCAGCATGTGGAGCAACTTGAACCGGTGGCCGAGTTGCTGGGGGACTGATTCCTGTCGCCTCTGAAGCGCATGCGACTTCTCAGGCGTGGCTCCTGCGTCACTCCCCCCAACCATCTGACGTACAGCGCGTAAAAAATCGCCTGTTTGCAGGTCTTATGTTCGGCAACGCACAGAATCATCCGGCCTTTCAGCGCATCGTGGAAACCGGTAGTACTGGAAGCGGATTGCTTCAAGTACGCCGACCTCCATTCAATCTTGTTGCGGGGAGTTCACCATGATCAAACGAGTAATTATGACGCTGCTCACGTTGCTATCCGTTATCGGTGCCATGACGACATTTACTGCCTGCAACACGATGGCAGGTGCCGGTCAGGACATTCAAAAAGCGGGCGGAGCAATCGAGGGCGAGGCAAACGAACACAGGTAATGGGTCCGGGTCGTATCCATGAACCCACTGGGCCGGCTTGCTGCGAAGCCGCCCAGGCTTGAACGATGGAGCAACTTCGTGGAATACGCTGATGAAGGTTCGATATCACTTTTCGCTGGTCCTGCTGATCGCCACGATCCTTGGCGGATGCGCATCACTCCCGCCGGGATCCGACTTCCCAAGAACGACGTCCTCCGCGTACGCACATCCTGAGCAAACCCGGCTTGGCCTGGCGTTTGAAAACGCAGTACGCAAACACGACGGCCAGTCCGGATTCCGCATTGTCCCGGTAGGCGCCGACGGCTTCCTGATGCGCATGCAGATGATCAATGCCGCAGAACGAGCGCTCGACCTGCAATATTTCATCTTTCGCGGTGACGACACCGGCCGCTTGCTGACCGAGGCCGTGTTGCATGCCGCCGATCGCGGGGTGCGGGTACGGGTGCTGGTGGACGATGGCGAGACGGTGGGCGGCGACGACCAGATTTCAAAGCTTGAATCACACCCTTCTGTCGAGATCAGGATATTCAACCCATTCGCGTATCGCGGCTCGATCACACTGTTTCGCGCTACCGAATTCCTGTTCAACGCGTCCCGGCTCGACTACCGGATGCACAACAAATTGCTCATTGTTGACAATGCCGTGGCGCTCATCGGCGGCCGCAATATTGGCGACCAGTACTTTCAGATCGACCCGGAGGCCCAATACGCCGACGACGACGTGTTCGCCGCCGGCCCCATCGCTCAAAGGCTTTCCTGGACCTTCGATGAATTCTGGAATAACGGCCTGTCGATCCCGGCCGGGGCGCTTTCACATGAAAAGTCGTCGCGTGCGGCCTTGAGCGAGCATCGCGTGGTGCTGCACGAAGAGGGCCAGCAGTTGAAGGCCGACGGGGCGGACTATGCCAAGCGGGTCGCCACCGGCGAGCCGTTCAACGGGATGGTCTCTGGCCGCTTGCCCCTGATCTGGGCGCACGCGCAACTGATCAGCGACAGCCCCGAAAAGAAGAAGGTGGAAAGCGGCGAGATGGTGGGCAGACTCATGCATCGGGCGGTGGCCAATGCCACTGGCAAGGTCCAGTCCGAACTGCTTATGATCACGCCCTATCTGATTCCTGGCGATGAAGGGATGCAGATGTTCAAGGATCTGCGCCTACGCAATGCCCGTGTCCGCATCCTGACCAGCTCACTCGAATCGTCGACGGTGTTGCTGGCGCAGTCCGGCTACATGCGGTATCGGGTACCGCTACTGGAGGAGGGCGTGGAACTCTATGAGATACGCTCACAACTGGGCAATAGCCGGGGCAGCGGCCAGACGGCGGCCATATCTCGCCATGGAAATTATTCCCTGCACGCAAAATTGTTTGTATTCGACCGCCAGAGAGTGTTTATTGGCTCAATGAATTTCGATCAGCGATCGATGCACCTGAACACCGAGATTGGCCTGGTGATTGACAGCCCCGAGCTTGCCCAACAGGTTGCCGCACGTTTCGAGGCCATGGTGCAGCCAGTCAACGCCTACACGCTGGCACTGCGCCCAAGCAACAACGGGGGTTCGCCCAACTTGGTGTGGCAGACCCAGGAAGACGGCAAGACCGTCGAGTACGACACGGAACCGGCCGTGAGCGACTGGCAAAGAATCAAGGTCCATTTCTTGTCGCTGCTGCCGCTGGATAGTGAGCTATGAACATGCGATGGGTAATGGCTTGGTTATTGATGCTGGGGCTCTTGTGGGTACCCGTTGCCGGTGCGGAGCCTCCCGCGAGTGTGCAGGCAGAGGTCAATTTTTTGCTTGGCTTCGTTGAGGGGTCCGGATGTGCGTTTTATCGCAACGGCACCTGGCACGACTCGAAAGAGGCGCAGGCGCATCTGCGCGACAAGTACCAATGGCTGGCGGCAAGAAATCTGATCAGCACCACGGAAGATTTTATTGAACGCGCTGCCACGGAAAGCAGTTTCACCGGTCTGGATTACAAGGTGAGATGTAAGGGTGGCCCGACGATTACGAGTAACCAGTGGCTGCGTGACGAACTGATGTTCATCCGTACCGACGGGCATTTTAAAAACAGCCTTACCAAATGAACGCTCAGGTTGTCGCAGGCTTCCCGTGTCACCCTGTTCATCAACGCCAGGTTTACTAATTTGCCGCCCGGGTGGACCGATCAATGCAAACTGACACCTCATGGCAAGATCTCCTGCATCCCGGCGATGCGACGGACTTCTTCATGCGCCGCCCCTTTCCGGCATTCGACCCGTCGACCCACGTCTATAGCCCGATCAACGCGCTGCGTCTGGCTGAGCTGAGCCGCCTGGTTTACCGCCACGATGCCGAGGAAGATGACCCGGCACCGCAGCCTACCCGAAGCCACTTTCTCGATAGTGCCGGATTCAGACAACGGCAATTCTTTCTTTCGAAGGAAACGGGTACCCAGGCCATGCTGGTCGAGTTTGCCGGGACAGCGGCTTTCACCGTACTGGTGTTTCGCGGCACCGAACAGCATATCAAGGACTACCTGACCGATCTCGAATTCGGGAAGTTGTCGCCATTTGGCAGCGGCAAAGAGACGCATGCCGGGTTTACCGCAGCGCTCGACTCGGTATGGGACGAAATCGCCCCGGCGATTGTCCGACCCGACGGCCCGATGTTCTATACCGGGCATAGCCTGGGCGCGGCCCTGGCGACGCTGGCGGCGGCGCGGCAGGCACCCCGCGCGGTCTATACCTTCGGCTCGCCACGCGTCGGCAACCAGGCATTCGTCGCTTCACTCGACCACGTCCCCATCCACCGGATTGTGGATGATGAAGATATCGTCACGACGGTCCCTTCGGAGGTGCTGGGCTTCCGGCACGTCGGTACGGAAGTGCGGCTGACCGCACCCGAACATGAGTCTTCCATCATGCGTGTTTTCGAGCCGCCCAAGCCATGGGCCGATCACGCCCCGGTCAACTATGTGGACAGGTTATGAATTCCGGGTTCCCCACTCACTGCCGTGTTGAACAGGTGTCATAGGGTGGCCGCGTGATCCTTGACCTGATTGAAGAGATCGCGGAGATGGCACTCATCGTCGCCTGCCTTTATCTTGTCCTGGCTGCGTATGTGCGCCACAGCCGCCCTGGCTGGTCCAAGCCGCTTGGGAAACGCCGTTTGATCTCGCTGTTGCTGCTCATCCTCGCGGTGTCCGCGATCAAACTGAGCGAGGATGTGCTCGGCGGCGAATCAGGTCCGATCGACAAGGCCATCCTGCTTTTCATCCATGGTCACGTCCCGGCCAGGCTGACCGGGTTCTTCGAAGTCGTCACCTCGACAGGGTCATCATGGGCCCTGTTTCCGCTTGCGACCGGCACCTCGATCGCTCTTCTGTGGGCAAGGCGCCGATTTGAGTCTCTGCTGGTTGCCGCTTCGGTAATCAGCGCGGCTCTGGTGATCTACCTGGTCAAAATGGCAGTCGGCCGAGCCCGGCCCGCACTGTGGGATACGGAGTGGTATTGGGGTTCCAGCTTTCCCAGCGGCCATACGCTGGCGGTCGCCGCATTCGCTACTGCCGCCGCGCTTTGCGTCAGCCGAATCAGGCCAGCATCGAGCACGCTCGCACTGTCGCTCGCGGTCTCATGGATAACGCTGGTCGGCATTTCGCGGCTGGTGCTGGGTGTGCACTGGCCGACCGACGTTTTGGTCGCGGCCTGCATCGGCGCCTTTCTGCCGCTGGCGATAAATGTGGTGCTTGAGGGGCGTCACCCCTGACGCTGTGCCCCAGCCAGGGCTTCCTCCTGTTAGTGGGCCGCATCTGGCCCTTGGCCACTCTCGCGCTCCCGCCAGCCCGATATTGATCGATATTACAGGCTATGTGCGCTGGCGAACGGAATCCGCCGACAGATCCGCCTATTCTCGACCGATCGTGACGATAAGACATCGTGTCACGCCCTATCAGGAGACTAGTCATGCGTACCACACCTTTGCTTTTCGGCATTCTTGCCACGGCCTTGTTTACGGCCGGAATTGTCACCGCACAAGCGGCCGGAGGCCATTATTACGATCCTTCCAATGCCGCCAGCCCGACAGGCAAAACGATCGGTTACAAGCTATACCGGACGATCGGCTGCCCT
>CALMWM010000096.1 GCA_937873435.1 uncultured Gallionellaceae bacterium | reverse complement strand
CGCTTTGCCAGACCGTATCAGCGCGAACTTTACGGCAAAAAACCCTGCATCACGATCATGGATAGCAAACCCCTGATGGTCGACAAGGACACCAGCCTCCAGCAACTCAGCCTGACCATTGCTCAAGCCGATCTCCACCACTTGTCGGACGGCTTTATCATCACCGACGGGGAGCTTTACCTGGGAACCGGCACCGGCCACGACTTGATGCGTCACATCACCCAGATGCAAATCAATACCGAGGTGGAACGCACCGCCGCTGCAAACCGCGCCCGGGACGAAGCGATCATGGCCAGCCAGTTCAAGAGCCAGTTCCTCGCCAACATGAGCCACGAACTGCGCACGCCGTTGAATGCGATCCTCGGTTATAGCGAAATGCTGGCGGAAGAAGCGAAAGGCATGGGCGAAGCGGAATTCGTTTCCGACCTGGACAAGATCCATTCCGCCGGCAGACATCTTTTGGGGCTGATCAACAACATCCTCGACTTGTCGAAGATCGAGGCGGACAAGATGGAACTCTACCTGGAAAGTTTCGATGTCGCCGCGATGGTAGAGGAAGTGTGCGCCACCATCCTGCCGCTGATCGAAAAAAACGGCAACACGCTGGAGACCCGCTACATCGGCGTACCGGGGGAAATGCGAGCAGACCAGACCAAAGTCCGGCAGATACTCTTCAACCTGCTCTCCAACGCCAGCAAGTTTACCGAAAAGGGCACGATAGTCGTAACCGTCGCCCGGGAAGGCTGCGGAACGGAGGACTGGCTGAGATTCGAAATTGCCGATTCCGGTATCGGCATGAGCGAAGATCAATTAGGCAGACTTTTCCAGGCGTTCATCCAGGCCGATGCGTCCACCACCCGCAAATACGGCGGCACCGGTCTGGGGCTGGCCATCAGTCAGCGCTTTTGCCGCATGATGGGGGGCGACATCTCGGTCGCCAGCGAACCCGGCAAGGGTTCCACTTTTACCGCATTCCTGCCGGCCGCCTTGAACGCCGGACTGCTACAGGAGGATCACCGTGCCCGCGCTGTTGGCTGAATCCACCGCCACGGTGCTGGTGGTCGACGACGCGGAAGTCAACCGCGCCCTGTTGACGCGCCGTCTGAACAAGGACGGCCACCGGGTCGTCGAGGCGTGCGACGGCGCCGAAGCGCTCGAACTGGTGCGCGCGCAAAGCTTCGACCTGATTTTGCTGGACATCATGATGCCCGTGATGGATGGCTACCAGGTTCTGACGACCCTGAAAGGGGAAGCAAGCCTGTGCCACATCCCGGTGATCATGATTACCGCGCTCGACGACGTCGAAAGCATTGCACGCTGCATCGAACTGGGCGCGGAAGATTATCTGCCCAAACCTTTCAACAGCGTCCTGCTAAGGGCGCGCATCAATGCCTGTTTGCATAAAAAACACGTCCACGACCTGCAGCAGCGCTATCGCGACCGCATCGAGGAACACAATGCGCTGCTCGAACTCAACGCCCGGCGCCAAAGCGAGGAAAACCAGCTGGTCGCCCATCTAATGGCGCAGATGATGCATTCACCGGGGTTGCGCGACGAGCACGTGCGCTACTGGATCAGCGCTTCGGAACTGGTCAGCGGCGATCTGGTGGCCGCCGCGCGCAACGGCCACGGCAAGCTGTTCATCATGCTGGCCGATTCCACCGGGCACGGCCTGCCGGCGGCCTTGAACCTGCTGCCGATCAACCGGATTTTTTACCGCATGGTGGAAAAAGGATTCCCCGTCCCTGCCATCGTCGAGGAAATGAATCGCACCATCAAACAACAATCTCCGCCGGATCGCTTCGTTGCTGCGGTTGTCGCCAGCATCGACGCCACCAACCGCACCGTCGAATTATGGAACGGCGGCGTTCCGCCCCCGGTTTTCTGCGACAACGCCGGCACGGTGAAACGCACGTTCCCTTCCACCTCTTTTCCGTTCGGCATCGTCGTCGACGGTTTTTCCGCCCACACCCAGATCTACCAATGGGAGGGCGATGGGCAGCTAGTCATGTTTTCCGACGGCCTGCTCGAAGCCGAGGATGAGCATGGCATCCCCTTCGGGTTCGAGCGCATGGCGGCCGCGCTGGAAGGCGCCCTCGGCAATGAACGTTTCGACCATCTGCTCAAGCGCCTGCACGCCCATCTCGGGGGAAAATGCGCCCACGACGATGTTTCGCTGCTGATGACCCACTGCATGTCTACCGAGGTACAACCATGACCCCATCCTCTTATTCCCTGCTGATCGTGGACGACATCGAGGTCAACCGCTCTCTGCTGGAACGCCGCCTGCAACATAACGGATACCGGCTGTCCTTCGCCGAAGACGGCCACGAAGCCCTGGAAAAGATCCAGAACGAGCGTTTCGACCTGGTGCTCCTCGACATCATGATGCCCCGCCTCGACGGGTTCCAGGTACTTTCCGCCCTTAAGGCGGACGAAAAACTGCGTCATATCCCGATCATCATGATCAGCGCATTGAACGAAATGGATAGCGTGGCGCGCTGCATCGAAATGGGTGCCGAAGACTATCTGCCCAAGCCGTTCAACCCCACATTGCTCAAGGCGCGCATCAATGCCTGCCTGGAAAAGAAACGCCTTCACGACCTCCAGGTAGGCTACCGCCAGCGCATCGAAGAGCACAATAACCTGCTAGAGGAACAAATACGCCAACAGGTCAAGGAAATCACCTCCACCCAGCTCGCGACCATCTTCGCGATGTCCAAGCTGGCCGAATCGCGCGACCCGGAAACCGGCCAGCACCTGGAGCGGGTACGGGAATTTTGCAAAATCCTGGCGCTCAAACTGGCCAGGGACGAGCCGCAACTCGCGATCGACGCCAGTTTCATCGACAATCTTTATGCTGCCAGTCCGCTGCACGACATCGGCAAGGTCGGCGTACCCGATCATATCCTGCTGAAACCCGGACGCCTGACCGATGAAGAACGCAAAGCGATGGAAATCCATTCACTGATCGGGGCCGAGACCCTGCGCGCGGTAAACGCCCAGCACCCCGGCAACGCCTTCATCCACATGGGCATCGAAATCGCCGAAAGCCACCACGAGAAATGGGACGGCAGCGGTTACCCGCACCGCCTGAAGGGAGACGCCATCCCCCTATCGGCACGCATCATCGCCCTGGCCGACGTGTACGACGCCCTCACCTCGAAACGCTGCTACAAGGAAGCATTCAGCCACGAAAAATCCGGCGACATCATCCTGGCCGAGAACGGACGCCATTTCGACCCGCGCGTGGTGGAAGCGTTCGGCAAGGTCGCGCATGAATTCAAGGAAATTCGGGCTTTTTATGTAGAGAAGGAAGAATAGCCCGGCCTGAGCGGGATGGCGCAACGCTCTGTATCTTCGCACTTATTATTCAATGGAGGATTTGCCTAGCGGCAAATCGAGCTGAACTTCCGCCCCCCCATCAACGTTGCGGATGGCGATGCCGCCCCCCATGTTGTCCAAGATCATTTTCGACATGTACAGACCGATGCCGCTACCCTGGGCGCCCTTGGTGGTGAAATAAGGATCGAAAACCTTGCCCTGGATCTCTTCGGGAATGCCGCCGCCATTATCCCGGATGCTTAACCATGCCCGTCCGTCCTTCTCTCCGCTGGCAATTTCGATTTTTCCGTCGCGGACATGGTTCTCCATGATCGCCTCCTTGGCATTGCCGAGGAGGTTTACCAAGACCTGGGAAAATTCGTTGGCGCTGCCATAGACCATCACGTTTGCGGCGGGAAGGACGGACAGCGCGATGTGATTGCTCTTGAAGGCGGCCTCGACCATGGCGACCGCGCTATCCAGACTCTCGCCGAGAGCGAATGGCGCATTTTTACGTCCGGGGCGGAAGAAGTTGCGGAAATCGTCGATGGTGGTGGACATTCCCTGGATCACCTGCTGACCTGTCGCCACCGCATTGTCGAGGTATTCCTTGTCCAGCTCGTTGTATTCGTGCGCATCCTTGATATTGGCCAGCAATATATTCAGCGCGTTGATGGGTTGGCGCCACTGATGGGCGATGTTGTGGATCATCTCGCCCATGGCCGCCAGGCGCGATTGCTGGATCAGCAGGTGATCCTTTTCGCGGTTCTTGGCGACTTCTTCCTGGACGCGCTGTTCCAGGGTTTCGTTCAATTGCTTGAGGGTTTCCTCGGCCCGCTTGCGCAAAGTAATGTCGAAGAGCGTACCGACGTAGTGGGTGGTTTCTCCGCCATTTCCCCTTACCGCAGTGATAGTGAGCCATTCTGGATAAACCTCGCCGTTCTTGCGGCGGTTCCAGATTTCCCCCTGCCAAGTGCCGGTATGCCGAACGCTCTCCCACATTGCCGCGTAAAAGGCTGCATCGTGGTGTCCGGAATAAAGCAAGTGCGGCGTTTGCCCCACGGCTTCTTCGGCGCTATAACCGGTGATGTCGGTGAAAGCACGGTTAACCCGCAAAATTACGTTATCTGCATCGGTAATCACCATGCCTTCCTGCGACTCGAAAGCGGTAGCGGCGATACGCAGGTCGGCTGCGGTTTTCTGCGATTCGCGCAAATACAGCACTACTGCCGAAGCTGCGACGATCAGCATGCTGCCGGCGGCGGCAAGCAGCACGAAAAGCCACACTCTTTCGCTGTCGAGACGTACCAAATCGCCGAGTGGGCGGGACACATGGACGGTAATGGCATCCTCGGGCAAGCTCTTGGCACCCAGCACTACCGGCAGACTACCGCCGCCGATCCGCACTGCGGAAGGAAACCGTTCGCCCTCCCAGGGAATGATCTCCAACGGCGCGATGGAGTCTTGCTTGTACTGCCGGCGCTTTTTTTCCGCAGACAAATTTGCCACGGCGGCATTGGGCAGGGAGTGGAATTCGAACCGCTTGTCCGGCGCCAGCACGATCACACCATTGATGTCTGCGAGGAATGCATTAGCCTGGCCCGTCCAATGGGAAAATTCCGTGACGTTCCGCTTGACCACCACGGCGCCGAGAAAACTTCCTTTCTCAATAACCGGGGAAGAGTAATACAGGCCCGGGATCTTGCTGGTTCGGCCCACGGCGTACTGGTGACCGCGTTGCCCGGCGCGTGCTTGGCGGAAATAGTCACGGTCGGCGTAGTTTGAGCCGACGAAGCTCTCGGGCTGACCGGCGTTGCTGGCTGAAATGCAATCCCCCGCCGCATCAACGATCCAGACCGCATCCGCCCTGAGATTGTTTGCAACAAGGTTCAGCGAAAGGTTCAATGCAGCGAGCGCCTTGTCCTGAGTCCAGTGCTGCTTGCGCACCTCGTAGGCCAGAACGGAAGGCGCCGCCTTGGCGCCAAAACTGCGCAGCACTCGAAGAGTCTCCTCGTCGTGCGAAATCACCAATGGAATACCCTTGAGCAATTGCAAACTTTCGTCGATATTGGCGGCAAGCTGCTCCGCCTGCTGCGCGGCAAGTTGCACTTCCCGCTGGTACAGGTTGCCGGCGAGGCGACCGTAGTAATAACCCGCACTCAACCAGGCGAGGACTCCCCAGCCGAGGATCAACAACCCGATCAATTTGTAGGATCGTCTCAACGAAAACACGTTGGGTTTATTGACATAGGTGGCGACGATGGTCACGACGATAATCAGGCAGGTCGCGGTTAGCACGATAGCCGCCAGAAATGTCGGGGAGATACCCGAG
>CALMWM010000095.1 GCA_937873435.1 uncultured Gallionellaceae bacterium | reverse complement strand
GAGGGACCGCCATGTCCGATTTTTACCAGTCAGGCAACATTACCACGCTGCACCAGCTCGGCAAGCCATCGCTGGACCGGCTGGAAGCCGAGTTGCACGAATTTTCGAAAGCCCGTCCGATCGCCTTGGCGCTGCCGGCGCTGTATTCCGAGTTCGAGGGGCCGGCCATGCCGGGCATCGTCCAGGAGCTTGCCAAGGTCAAATATCTCAACGAAGTCGTGCTGGTGCTCGACAAGGGGACGGAAAAGGATTTTCAGCGGGTGCGCGAATTCATGTCGCCGATTTCCGCGGAAGTGAAAATCATCCATAACGACGGCAAGCGCATCCTGGAAATCTACGAGACTTTCGCCCGCAACGGCTTCAATGTCGGCGAGCGCGGCAAGGGGCGTTCCGCCTGGCTCGCTTACGGCTATGTGCTGGCGCGCGGCAAGTCGGACATGATCGCGCTGCACGATTGCGACATCGTGACCTACAGCCGCGAGATGTTGGCGCGCTTGTGCTACCCGGTGGCCAATCCGAATCTGGATTACGTGTTTTGCAAGGGTTATTACAGCCGGGTATCGAGCAAGTTGAACGGGCGGGTTACCCGGCTGCTGGTTACGCCGCTGATTCGCGCTCTCCAGCAGCTCATCGGGCAGAACGGCTTCCTCACCTTCCTCGACAGCTTCCGCTATCCGCTCTCCGGGGAATTCTGCATGATTACCGATCTGGCGCGGGTCAACCGGATTCCCTGGGACTGGGGCCTGGAAGTGGGCTCGCTGGCCGAGGTCTATCGTAATTTTTCGCCGCGCCGGATTTGCCAGGTCGACATCGCCGCGAACTACGATCACAAGCATCAGATACTTTCCTCAGACGATGCCGCCAAGGGCTTGATGAAGATGACGGTGGATATTTGCAAGTCGATGTTTCGCACGCTGGCTTCGGAGGGCGTGGTGTTTTCCGAAGGCTTGTTCAAATCCCTGCTGGTCGCCTATCTGCGCCAAGCCGAGGATACCATCATGAAATACGAAGCGGATGCGGCGATCAACGGTCTCAAATTCGACCGTCACGAGGAGGCGATGGCAGTGGAGGCGTTCACACGGGCTATCGGCATGGCCAGCCAGACATTCATGGAAAATCCCATGACCACACCGCTGATCCCCAACTGGAACAGGGTAACTTCGGCAATCCCGGGGATATTCGAGATGCTGAAAAAGGCTGTGGATGAGGATAACAAATAACAAAATTCGGTAGAGATAGGTTTGCTGCGAGGTAGGTGACGTGCCGGGACTGGCCTGGGGTGGTTGATGCTGTACATTCTCGGCAACTGTTCATCTTCAGACAGGGCGTTGAAACACGATTGTCTCGAACTTGGTTTATTCTGTGGATGTCAGCGTTTTTGTGGGAACTCAGGTTTTCGCATCCGGTGTAAAATGATCGC